>CANIFM010000077.1 GCA_947466955.1 Bacteroidota bacterium | reverse complement strand
GTAATTACTACATGTGTTCTATTCGGTAATGGTTTTGGAAAACTTTCAAATGTTTTTCTGCCCATTATAATATGGTGTCCAGAAGTTAATTCTTTGAAGCGTTTGAAATCATCAGGCAAATGCCAAATAATTTTATTGTCTTTTCCAAGTGCATTGTTTTGGGAAGTAGCAGCAATTAATATTCTCATTATTTAATTTGTATTTTTTGAAAAATCACTTTCAACTTTGGATTGAAATTCATCAATTTTTTTCTCTTGTTGGGCAACTAAGCGTTCAATTTGGGTTCGTTCCCAATCTTTATTCATAAAACGTTTGGTTATGAAAACATTTATAAAATGAAGAATAAATAGGAAAAACCACGAGGAAGAAACCCACAAAAACCAATTATTAGGCTCGCCAACTTTAAATATTTTATTGGCGACAAGCATAAATAAACTACTTATTAGGAACAGTACAAAATGAAAATACAATCTTTTCTTTTGCTTGATTCTCAGCCGGGCATATTCGTAAAGTTCGTGCGGTGTTGTTCCCATAATAAATATAATTAGTCAAATTGATTTTTATTAAGAGATACAAAGTTACGATTTAGCTTTACAGAAATTACATTTGTTTTAAATTTTTATACTCGACTCTCTTGCAATTATGTTCGTTTGTAATTCTATGATTTTGGGTTTAAATGGCAATTCTTCTTTTCTACACAACATTTCTTCCAATAATAAATTAAAAGAAACAACGCCCATTTCATAACTTGGCTGGTCAACGCTGCTTAGTTTCGGTGTAATTACTTTAGACATAAACCAATTGCTAAATCCAATTACGGCAATATCTTTTGGAACATTTATTTTTTTCTCATTGAAATAAGTTAGAACCCCAACAGCAACTAAATCGGTAATTACAAAAATTCCATCCACATCGGGATGTTCTTCAACTATTTTTTTAGCAAAGAATAAGCCTTCTTCAAAAGTCACATTTTCGCAGGTATAAACAAAACTTGAATCAAACGGAATTGCATTTTTTTCTAATGCTTTTTTATATCCAATGAATCTATCAATTGCATTTTGTGGATTTACCGGACCACGAATATGAGCAATTCTTTTACAGCCGTTAGCTATAAGATGCTGAACGGCTTCCATTGCTGCTTTTTGGTCATTTATTATAACTTTTGAGCTTGGAATTAATTTTGAAATCTTATCAAATTGAACGAACGGAATTCCCCGACGAATAATTTCTTTTAAATGTTCGTCATCATTCGATTCGTTAGAAAGTGACATCACAATTCCATCAACTCGTTTGTTAATTAAAAGTTCAACTTGCTTTTTTTCTAACTCTAAAGATTCGTTGGATTGCAATATAATTACGAGATAACCATTTTTTTCTGCTTCGGCAATAATACCATTTACAACATTAGAAAAAAAGTGATGTACTACTTCTGGGATAATTAATCCTATTGTTTTTGACTCTTTTGTTCTTAAATTTACAGCAAAACTATTCGGAGTATAATGAAGTTGTTCCGCTAATTCAAGAACCATTTTTTTGGTTTTTGGACTAACATCAGAATAGTTTTTCAATGCTTTGGAAACTGTAGTAATCGAAATTCCTAAAGTCTCAGCAATCTGTTTCAAGGTTATTTCTTTCATATTACAAATATCATAAAAAATTATATATAAAATCGAAAACGTTTTCGGTATTATCGAAAACGTTTTCGGCATTATTTCGTAAAAATAAGTTGAAATTAAAACTAATTTCGTAAAACTATTAACAACAAATTATTAATTATTCAATTTTAAACTATGAAAAGAATTACTTTATTGAAAAAATTTGGATTATTGATGGCGCTATTATTTGCCAATTCAATGTTTTCACAAAAAGAAACGAAAGTGGTTACTGACTCTACTAAAACAAATGCTCTTGAAGAGGTTTTTGTTACAGGTGTCGTGAATCCAAAAACCAAAATTAAGTCGAGTGTTTCGATTACGACTTTAGGAATCAGACAAATTGAGCAATCAGCTCCAAGATCAACTGCCGAAATTTTCAGAACAATTCCTGGAATTCGTTCAGAATCTACTGGTGGTGAAGGAAATGCAAACATCGCAGTTCGTGGTGTGCCAATTTCTTCAGGTGGTTCAAAATATTTACAATTACAAGAAGATGGTCTTCCAGTGCTTTTGTTTGGAGATATTTCATTTGCAACAGCAGATATTTTTACAAGATTTGATGGAAATGTTGCTAAAATAGAAGCCATTCGTGGAGGTTCAGCATCAATTTTATCTTCTAATTCTCCAGGAGGAATCATTAACTTTATTAGCAAAACTGGTAAAGTTGAAGGTGGTTCAATGAGTACAAGTTTTGGACTTGATTACAACAATTTTAGAACTGATTTAGATTACGGCGCAAAAATTGGAGACGGATTATATTTCCATGCAGGTGGATTTTACAGAGCTGGTGAAGGGGTTAGAAACACTGGTTTTACAGCAAATAATGGTGGTCAAGCTAAATTTAATATTACTAAAGAGTTTGAAAAAGGAAGTGTAACAGTTTATGCAAAATTCTTGAACGATAGAGCTGCGGCTTATATGCCAATGCCAGTTCAAGTTTCTGGGACAAATTCAAATCCTGTTTGGGGAAATGTACCTGGATTTAATGCAACTAAAGGTGCTTTACAATCGGTATTTTTATCTCAAAATGTTGGTTTAGGTCCTGATGGGCAATTGCGAAGAGCTAGTGTTGCTGATGGAATGCATCCAGTTTCAAAATCATTAGGAATAAATGCTGCTTTTGACCTAGAAGATGGTTGGAAAATTACGGAAAATGGAAGATATACTGCTAATTCAGGTGGATTTATTTCTCCTTTCCCTTCAGAAGTTGGAACGGCTGCTGCTATTGCAAATTCTTTCGGTACAGGTTCTACTTTGTCTTATGCAAATTCAGGAACTCCTTTCAATACTGCAAATGGTTTAGTAGCAAGAATTCACATGTTTGATACACAATTGAACGACTTCAATAATTTTATGAATGATTTAAAAGTGACTAAAAAATTCGATAAAGTTGGTGTTACAGCTGGTTATTTTAAATCAATTCAAAATATTTCAATGTCTTGGATGTGGAACTCGTATTTACAAGAAGTTTCAGATTCAAACCCACGTTTACTAAATGTGACTAATGCGTCAGGAAGTTCATTATCTGATAATGGTTTATATGCTTACGGTGTTCCTGCTTGGGGTAACTGTTGTACAAGAAATTACGACACACAATACAATGTTTCTGCGCCTTACTTAAATGTTTCGCTTGAAGCAAATGACAAACTTTCAATAGATGGTGGTGTTCGTTATGATATGGGTAAAGTTACTGGGTCATTTGCAGGTAGCTCACAATCTTCATTTGATATTAATCATGATGGAATTATTAGCGCTCCAGAAAGTAGTGTTTCAGCAATTAATAATGCTAATACTACTGCTGTTCATTACGATTATAATTATGTTTCTTATTCATTAGGTGCAAATTATGCATTAAGTAATAATCAATCATTTTTTGCAAGATATAGCAGAGGTGCTTCTGCAAAAGCAGATCGTATTTTGTTTGAAAGACCTGCAGCATCTTATTTAAACGGTGATTTAATTAATTCTTTAGATTACCTTTCTCAAGCGGAATTAGGTTACAAACAAAAATTCTCAAAAGGATATGTTTACGGAACTTTCTTCTACGCTAAAACAGATGAACAATCAGGATTTGAAGCTACAAACCCAACGGTTTTAACTCAAAATAACTACAAATCATTAGGATTAGAATTGGAAACGGCTTACAATGTTAGCAAAAATTTTGATTTACGTGGTGGTTTAACATACACTAAAGCTGAAATTACTTCAGGAGCAAATGCAGGAAATGCGCCAAGAAGACAACCTAAATTAATGTACAGTTTCATACCTTCTTATAAATTCTCTAAATCAAATGCTGTTGGATTAAGCTTTTTAGGTCAATCAAAAGCGTTTGCACAAGACAGCAATCAATTGGTAATGAACGGTTTTGTTTTAATTAATGGTTTCGTAGAAATTGGAATCACTAAAGGATTATCATTAAATGTTTCTGGAAATAATCTATTGGATACTTTAGCAATTACTGAAGTTGAAGAAGGAAGTATTACTGAAAATACAGTGAATTATGTAAGAGCAAGACCATTCTCAGGAAGATCACTTTCTATGGCGTTGTCTTATAGATTCTAATAAAATTTCATTTTTGTTTTTGTTAGGGCAATTCCTGTACTTTTATAGTATGGGAATTGTTTTTAATATTATTTCTATTTGAATATGAAAAAAGTAATGTACTTATTTTTGATTTTTCTTATGATGTCTCAATTCAATTTGAGCGCTCAAGCAATTGTGAAATCTGAAAAAAATATTGAAAAAATCAAAAAATCAATCTTTATTTATGGAAGTTCAGATTGCCATTTTTGCATCGCTACAAAACAAAAATTAATTGAAAATAAAATAGATTTCGTTTTTTACGATATTGACACAGATAAAGTGGCACTTAGTGAAATGCTTTCTAAGTTAAAGAATGCGAATATTAGCACAAATAATTTAGGAATCCCAGTTATTGATAAATATGGAGAAATATTTACTAATAATGCCGACTTTAATGACTTCTTAATTAAAATAGTAAAATGACAAATTTAAATAAAGTAAAACTCAATTTTTGGCAAATCTGGAATATGAATTTCGGGTTTTTTGGAATCCAATTCAGCTTTGGTTTGCAACAAAGTAATATGAGTGCTATTTATAAATATTTGGGTGCTGACGAAGCAAGTTTGCCAATGCTCTGGCTTGCTGGTCCAATAACGGGTTTGGTTTTACAACCTATTATTGGAGCAATAAGTGACGGAACGTGGTCGCCAAAATTCGGACGTAGAAAACCCTTCTTTTTAATAGGTGCTTTAATTTCAAGTGTTGCATTAATTGCAATGCCATTTTCAAGTTCAATTTTTATGGCAGCAAGTTTACTTTGGATTTTAGATGCTGCAAATAACATTGCAATGGAACCATATCGTGCCTTTGTAGCCGATAAATTACCAAGCAAACAATTTTCAATTGGGTTTTTAATGCAAAGTTTTTTCACAGGATTGGGAAGTACTTTATCCAATTTTACACCTGCAATTTTAGTCTCATTTGGATTTCTTGCCATCACAGATAAAATGAGCAACGGAATTCCTACTTACACGTATTGGGCATTTTTCATAGGTTCTTTTGCGGCAATTGTTTCTATTTTGGTTACTGTTTTGTCAACAAAAGAATTTCCGCCAACAGCTGAGGAATTGGAGGAAATGAAAATCGAAAAAAGCAAAGGAACTATTTTATTTCGTATTTATAAAGATATAAAAAATGCCTTTTTAGAAATGCCGCTAACAATGAAACAGCTCATTCCAGTGAAGTTTTTTACTTGGTATGCAATGTTTTGCTATTGGCAATATATTACTGGTGCGTTATCAATTTCACTTTTTAATACTTCTGATGCAACTACTTCTGGCTATGCAAAAGCGCAAATGTTGACAGGGAATTTGAATGGAACGTACAATATTATTTGTTTTATGATTGCATTTGCGTTAATTCCATTGGCACACAAAATTGGCGCAAAAGGAGTGCATTTTGTCGCTTTAACATTGGGCGGTTTGGGCTTACTTGCAATTCCATATTTGAATAATGAAACGACACTTTTTATGATGTGGAACCCTTTCGGTGATGCAATTAAAATAAGTACCATTTATTTGTATTCATTTGGTTTAGGAATAGCTTGGGCTTCAATGTTAGCAATGCCGTACCAACTTTTAGCGGGTTCAATTCCTAAAGGTAAAATCGGAATTTATATGGGTATTTTTAATATGTTTATTGTGATTCCAATGATTATACAAATTTTCACAATGCAGTATTTTGTCTTTGATTTATTGGGTAAAAATCCTATAAATGTGATTCGATTGGGAGGATTGTTTCTAATTCTTGGTGGCGTTTTCACGCTTTTTATTACAGTTAATAAGCAAAAAGAAAGTATCACTGATGGAGAATAATAGTTATACCAAAGCGATAGCATTACTTCACAGCTGTTCATCTTCTGATGGATTTCTTGCAAGTGCAGAAAACACGTCAAATTACAAACGAGTTTGGGCTCGTGACGGTGTGATTTGTGGTTTGGCTGCTTTGGCGTCGGGCGATGAAAAATTAATAAACACTTTCGAAAATACATTGGAAACGTTAGCCAATAACCAACACAAAAACGGTACAATTCCGTCTAATGTTTTGGTTACGGAAAACGAAACACAAGTAAGTTACGGAGGTTTGGCGGGTCGCGTGGACGCTGTTACTTGGTTTGTAATAGGAATTTGTCAATATGCTTTTTACAAAAAAGACAGTTCGTTTGTTTCAAAATACGATTCTAATATCCAAAAATGTTTCCGCCTTCTAGAGGCTTGGGAATTTAACAACCAGCATTTGGTTTATGTGCCGCTTTCTGGAAATTGGGCTGACGAATATATCACGGATGGTTATGTTTTATACGATCAATTATTGAGGATTTGGGCTTTGAGAAGTTATAATTATTTTCAAAAAAGCGACGAAATTACTTCTAAAATACAAAAGATAGAACATCAAATTGTAGTTAATTTCACACCAAATGAGATTGTTCCAAAATACCACGAAAGAGCCTATAATGAATTTAAGTTCAAAGGATTTATGCCGTGTTCATTTTCGCCAGCTGGATATAAAACGCAGTTCGATGCTTTCGCAAATGCTTTAGTTTTACTACTAAATATTGGTTCTGATGATTTTCAAAATGAAATTTTAAAGACTTTTGAAACGATTAAAAACGAAACAGACTTAAAACTAATTCCTGCTTTTTGGCCCCCAATTCAAGAATCTGATTTAGATTGGAATTTGTTGAAAAACAACTGTAAATATGAGTTTCGCAATTATCCGTATGAATTTCATAACGGCGGAAGTTGGTCTATGGTAAATGGATTTTATGGTTTGGCTTTGCTTTCTAAAAATCAAAAAGAAAAGGCATCACAAGTTTTAAATTCAATTAACAATGCGAACGAAATGGAGAACTTTAGTTTTTTCGAAAATTTCAATACCAAAACTTCAAAGCCAAACGGAGTTGCATTTTGCGCTTGGAGTGCAGCCGCAGCCGTTTTCTTGCATCAAAACTTACATACTAATTTTAAATTTTTATCTTAATTGAAAACTTTAATAGACATAATTTGTGTTGGCGAAGTTATAATCGACTTCATTGGTCACGAACTTAGTAACATTGAAAACACTAAAAATTTTCAACGTTTTTTAGGAGGTTCTCCTACAAATGTGGCAGTAAATGCTACTCGACTTGGTTTGAATGTGGCACTTGTTGCAACGGGTGGAAATGACGGTTTAGGAAATTTTATAGTAGAGAGTTTGGAATCTAATAAAGTGAATACCACTTATTTTAGAAAATCAATTTCACAACCTTCGTCTGTAATATTTGTTTCTAAATCAAAAGAAACTCCAGAATTTATCCCTTTTCGACACGCAGATTGTGAGATTTTAGAAGAACAGTTTCCTGACGAATTGTTAGCAAATGCGAAGATTTTTCATACTACTTGTTTTGCTTTGAGCAAAGAGCCAGCAAGAACAACTATTTTAAATAGCGCAAAAAAAGCGAAAGAATTAGGGCTTCAATTGAGTATTGACATTAATTTTTCTGAAAAAATTTGGGAAAATAGAAAGGAAGCTTTTGCAACTTTAGAAGAATATTTGGCTTTAGATCCATTGGTAAAACTCAGTGATGATGATTGTTTTAGATTGTTTGAAGAAACAAAATCCGATGAATTTATTTTTGACTATTTCCACAATCTTGGGGTTTCGACCGTTTGTTTAACTAAAGGAAAAGACGGAGTAAAATTATCAGATAAAAAACAAGGGATATTCTTTCAAGAAGCGCTTCAATTAAAGGAAATTAAAGATGTGACAGGCGCAGGTGATGCGTTTTGGGCCGGATTTTTATTTGCAATATTAAAAAATAAAAACTTTGAAGAATGTATTACGATAGCTCAAAAATTAGCAAGTATCAAACTTCAAAATATTGGTTCATTGCCAGAAAACAGAGATATTGTTTCAGAAATAATTTAGGTTTGAATGGAGTTTAAACCGCTACAGCCCCACGAATTCCTGGATGTGGATCGTATCCTTCTAGGGTGAAATCTTCAAATTTGAAATCGAAAATATTTTTTATTTCAGGATTCAATATCATTTTGGGCAATTCTTTTACATCTCTTGAAAGTTGTAATTCGACTTGTTCAAAATGATTATTATAAATATGTGCATCGCCAAAAGTATGGATGAATTCGCCAACTTCTAAATCACAAACTTGCGCAATCATCAATGTAAATAAAGCGTAGGAAGCAATGTTAAAAGGAACTCCCAAAAATATATCGGCACTTCTTTGATACAATTGACACGATAATTTACCTTCGGAAACATAAAATTGAAAAAAGGCGTGACAAGGTGGCAAAGCTACTTTTCCATTGGCTACATTCTCTGCAAAAGATTTTGTAGTGTCTGGCAAAACACTTGGATTCCAAGCCGAAACTAACATTCTACGGCTGTTTGGATTGGTTTTTAAAGTTTCGATTAATTCTGTAATTTGGTCAATTTCTTCGCTGTTCCAATTGCGCCATTGGTGTCCGTAAACAGGGCCTAAATCTCCAGATTCATTTGCCCAATCATCCCAAATTTTAACGCCATTTTCTTTAAGATATTCAATGTTTGTTTCTCCTTTTAAAAACCAAAGCAACTCGTGAACAATAGATTTTAGATGTAATTTTTTGGTAGTCACCATCGGAAAACCTTGGCTTAAATCGAATCGCATTTGATATCCAAAAACACTTTTTGTTCCTGTTCCTGTGCGGTCTCCTTTTTGTGTTCCGTTATCTAAAACATGTTGTACTAAGTCTAAATATTGCTTCATTCTTGGTTTATTTGGTTGGTCGTAACAATCTTTTAATCGGTATCTAAATTACATTAAAACGAATTAACAATTAAACGAATCCACGATTAAACAATTTTCACTATTCTCTTTTTGAAATTTCGTCTCTAATTTTTGCGGCTTCACGATAATCTTCTTTTTCCACGGCTGCATCTAATAAATCTGTTAATTCGGACATACTATTCTTGGAATAAATGCCTCCAGAAACCGCATTGTCTTCAATTCCAAAAGTATCTGGATTTGATAATACATCGTCAATTTCTTGAGAACTTCTATCGTTGTCTAATAAATTGGATTTCAAATAAATTCCCGCTTTATCAAGTATGTTTTTATAGGTAAATATTGGTGCGTTGAATCGCAATGCCAAAGCAATTGCATCGGAAGTTCGGGCATCAATAATTTCTTCAATTTTGTCTCTTTCGCAAATAATACTCGAATAAAAAACACCGTCAACTAATTTATGAATGATAATTTGTTTGACTACAATATCGAAACGCTCCGCAAAATTTTTGAATAAATCGTGTGTAAGTGGGCGAGGGGGTTTGATTTCTTTTTCTAAAGCAATGGCAATTGATTGCGCTTCGAAAGCCCCAATTACAATTGGTAATTTTCGATCTCCATCTACTTCGTTCAAAATCAAGGCGTAAGCGCCATTTTGAGTTTGACTGTATGAAATCCCCTTTATTGTTAGTTTTACTAAGCTCATAGTTGCAAAAGTACAATGTATTGTATAAAGTTACAAAGAAAATGCGGTTATAAAACCAAAAAAGGTTGTCTAAATAATAAATTTATTCAGACAACCTTGTATTTTTTAGTGTTTTAAACGATTTAATTATTCGCTTTAAATGCTTTTAATTTTTCAATTAATTTAGGAACGATTTCAAATGCATCGCCTACAATTCCGTAATCAGCAACTTTGAAAAATGGTGCTTCGGCATCTGTATTTATTACTACTTTCACTTTTGATGAGTTAATTCCAGCTATGTGTTGGATGGCTCCAGAAATTCCAATTGCAATATATAAATTTGCTGCTACAGGTTTTCCTGTTTGCCCAACGTGTTCTCCGTGAGATCTCCAACCCAAATCGGAAACCGGTTTTGAACAAGCAGTTGCAGCACCTAAAACCGAGGCTAATTCTTCAATCATTCCCCAATTTTCAGGACCTTTTAATCCTCGACCAGCAGAAACTACAATATCTGCGTCGGCAATTGTAACTTTTCCGGATGCTTTTTCAACAGAAACTACTTTCACTCCAAAATCGGCATCGTCAATTGTTGGATTGAAATCTTCTTGTGTTAATGAGGAAGCATTTTCGAAAATTCCATACGAATTTTTTGAAATACTCAATACTTTTATAGCGGTTGCAATTTCAGTTGTGTTGAATGCTTTGTTTGAAAAAGCGGTTCTTTTTACTTGAAATGGCGAAATGCTCACCGGAAGTCCAACAACATTGGAAGCGAAACCAGCTTCTAGCACTACAGAAACTAAAGGTGCCAAGTACAAACTATCGGTTGTTGATGACAATACTATAATCTGTGAATTTTCTTTTTGTGCCGCTTGTTTGATGGCATCTGCGTAAGCTTTTGCTGTAAATCCTGATAATTTATCGTTGTTTACTTTCAATACTTTATCGACACCGTAATTTGATAATTCAGAAACATCACCAGCATTTATAGTAATTGCCGTTACAGTTGTCCCTAATGATTCCGCTACTTTTTTAGCATAAGAAGCCAATTCGAATGCTACTTTTTTAAATTTTCCTTCTGCAGATTCTGCGTATATTAATATTGACATAATAATTTTAGATTTTTCTTCAACCCAGCCCTCTCCAAAGTAGAGGGTGCCAGAACGAGAATGTTACTTTGTTTTTATTTGTTTCTAGTTCCCCTCCTTCGGAGGGGTTAGGGGAGGCTTTTTTAAATAACTTTCGCCTCGTTGTGTAATAAATTGATTAATTCATCCAAATTATCGGCACTTACTAATTTCACCGCTGATCTAGGAGCTGGTTTTTCAAATTTTATAGCTTTCGTTTCTGATGAAGCTACAACAGGTTCTAAAATAGTTAGTACTTTAGTTCTTGCTGTCATAATTCCTCTCATATTTGGAATACGCAAATCTTTTTCCTCAACCAATCCTTTTTGTCCGCCAATAATTAGAGGTAAAGAAGTGGAAACAGTTTCTTTTCCACCATCGATTTCTCTTGATGCTGTCGCTGAATTTCCTTCAACGGTTAGGCTCACGCAAGAATTTAGAAAGTTATATCCCAATAATCCCGCTACCATTCCAGGAACCATTCCTCCATTATAATCTAAGGATTCTTTTCCTGCAATAATCAAATCATAACTGCCATTTTTAATGACTTCGGCTAATTGTTTTGCAACAAAAAATCCGTCAGTTGGATTGGCATTGATACGAATTGCTTCGTTTGCCCCAATCGCTAATGCTTTTCTTAAAGTAGGTTCGGTTTCTGGACCGCCAACATTTACAACTGTTACGGTTGCTCCTTGTTGTTCTTGAAACCAAATGGCACGAGTTAAACCAAATTCATCATTTGGATTAATCACAAATTGAACACCATTGGTGTCAAATTCAGAATCGCCATTGGTAAAATTAATTTTTGAAGTAGTATCAGGAACGTGGCTGATGCAAACTAATATTTTCATTTTTTGTATGTTTTAAATGCTGTTTTTTCAGGGTACTAAATTACTAATTAATTTTCATTTATTTTACTATGC
>CANIFM010000076.1 GCA_947466955.1 Bacteroidota bacterium | reverse complement strand
GTATTTTCCTTTTACCAAATTCCATTCTTTTTTTGTTCCAATATTTTGGAAACCAAATTTAGTAAAAAGACTTAAACTTGCTTCATTTTCTGTAGAAATATTTGCATACAATTGATGTAAGTTCAAATGCACGAAAGTATATTTTATCAATAATTCTAATGCTTCAGAACCAACACCTTGATTTCTGTTTTCATTGTCTTTAATGAGAATTCCTATTCCTGCACGATTATTTTTTGGGTCAAATTCAAAAATATCTATTAAACCAATAGCGAAATCATCGTCAAAAGTACAAATTGCCAAACGCAATTGCTTGGCTTCATAAATATCCTGATTGGCATTTTCAAGATATTGACGAATCAAAAACCTACTGTAAGGGGTTTGTGTGTGACTCACTTCCCAAACTGATTCATCATTTTCAACCGCGTAAACAAACTCTAAATCGTTTGGTTCGAGCGCGCGTAAATAAATATTTTTACCTTTTAAAGTTATCAATTGAATTGAAATTTAAATATTAATTTTTCCTTCAAATACAAATGTTGCTGGACCTTTTAGAAAAACATTTGTGAATTTTCCATCATTATTATCGAAAGAAACTTCTAATTTTCCTCCTTCAACATTAATTTTAATTGCATTGGAAGTTGTTTTTCCTATGGATTTCATTGCAATTGCAACTGCGGTAGCACCCGTTCCACAAGATAAAGTTTCATCTTCCACTCCCCTTTCGTAGGTTCGAATCGAAAAAGTATCTGAATTTATTTGCTCCACAAAATTCACATTTGCTCCTGAATTTCCATATAATTCACTGTAACGAATTGCTGCTCCATTTTCTTTTACATTAATATGAATTAAATCAGAAACCAATTGAACGTGATGTGGCGAACCCGTATCTAAAAAAACATAATCTATTGAATTGGCAACCGAATCTACGTTTTTCATTTGCAAAGAAACGATTCCGTTTTCAGAAATTGTAGCATAATGTAAGCCATCAATTGCCATAAAAGACGCTGATTTATCAATAATCTGTAACTTATTGGCGAAAGCCATCAAACATCTTCCTCCATTTCCACACATCGTACTTTGATTTCCATCAGAATTAAAATAGACCATTTTAAAATCGGAATTGGCATCATTTTCTAATAAAATCAAGCCATCTCCACCAATACCAAATCGTCTGTCGCACAAATGCGCAATCAATTTAATGTTGTCTTTTGGAAAAATCTCGTTCCGATTATCAATCATCACAAAATCGTTGCCCGTTCCTTCGTATTTATAAAAGTTGATTTCCATATTTAATTGCATTACCACAAAAGTACAAACTATTAATGAAAAGTTAATCATTGTTAAACGGGCGTTAAACTCTTTTTTTGAAACTAATACTTTTTTAATTTTACTCAAAAGAAAATTAATAACTATGAAAAATTTCACAAATCTATTTTTAGTAGCATTGTTGAGCGGTGTTACAACTCTTGGGGCTTACAAATTATTATTTGATAGTAACGGCTATTTTTCGAAAGATAAAAATTCGATTGTTACACTTGCCCCAAATAATTACGGAAAAAACGTTGGATTATCATCCGAAGCTGTTGATTTTACTGAAGCTGCCGAAAAAGCAGTACACACGGTAGTTCACGTGAAAAACGTTTCTTATACTTCCATTTCAAACCCAATGATGGAGTTTTTTTATGGCTATAAAGGCGCACAACAACAGGAACAAATTGGCACTGGTTCGGGTGTAATTATTTCTGAAGACGGTTATATTGTAACCAACAATCACGTGGTAAAAGACGCGTCAGAAATAGAAATCACACTAAATAATAAAAAATCGTATAAGGCAAAATTGGTTGGAACTGATTCTAAAATGGACATTGCTTTGTTGAAAATTGATACCGAAGATAAATTGCCCTATTCTACTTTTGCAGATTCAGACGTTGTGAAAGTGGGCGAATGGGTTTTAGCAGTGGGAAACCCATATAATCTTACTTCAACTGTTACGGCGGGGATTGTTTCGGCAAAAGCAAGAAATTTAGATACCACAGGAATTCAGTCTTTTATTCAAACAGATGCCGCTGTAAATCCTGGAAATAGTGGTGGAGCTTTGGTAAATACTCGTGGAGAATTAATCGGAATTAACACGATGATTTCATCTCAAACAGGTTCTTATGTTGGTTATTCGTTTGCGATTCCATCGAATATCACTCGTAAAATAATTGAAGATATAATGGAATTTGGTAACGTTCAACGAGGAATTCTTGGTGTTGAAGGTGGCGAATTAAACAGTTCCGCTTCAAAAGAATTGGGTGTGAAAGAAACAGAAGGTTTTTATATCAAAAGAGTCAATAAAAATTCTGGTGCTGAGAAATCAGGATTGACTAAGGGCGATATTATCGTACAATTAGATGCTCAAAAAATCTCGTCTTTTGCAGAATTAAACGGCTATATCAGTACCAAAAGACCAAATGACAAGATTCAAGTTACCTTTATTAGAAATGAAAAAACTATGACTGTTCCTGTTACTTTATCGAAAAGTGATGTGATAAGCACGCAATTCAAAGGTTTGGATCTTGAAAATATTAATGCTGCTGACAAGAAAAAATACAGAATTGATTATGGCGTAAAAATCAAAGACATTAACAATGAAAAATTAAGTGCTTACGCAAATGACTTGAAAGGTGGAATTATTTTGAGTATTGGAAATGTAAAAGCTGTTGACGTTGAAACGGTATCAAAAGCACTTTCAAATTTAGATGAAAATCAAACCGTTCAAATAGAAATGTTGACGGTAAACGGACAAGTTATCCGATTGATATTATAAAAAATTCAAAATATTACTGATTGTAAAAAAAAAGCTGTTTACCAAACTAATGTTTGGCAAGCAGCTTTTTTTAGTTTGTAGTTTGGAATAGCTTATCAAAATTAATCATTAACTAATTTTTTATATTTCTACAAAAAAGAAGTGATTCTTACTTAAAAAAGGCACTAAAAAACCAATCCAAACAATGGAATATCTAGCTATTACCCAAATTTTACAGAAGTCATATTCAACGAGCCTCCAACCAATTTGTCATTAAAAAAATTAATTTCATCTTGTTTTTCTTGCAATGCAATGCTGTAAATTAAAGGATAATAATGATCAGGCGTTGGAATAGCTAATTTAGCGGCAGTACCTAATTTCTCATAATTAATTAAAGATTGAAAGTCGCTATTTGCAATTTTATCTTTAAAAATTGTGTTCATTTCAATAGCCCAATCAAAGCCAAATTCAGGTTCTTGCAATTTGTCCCAAGCAATCATTCTCAAATTGTGAACCATATTACCGCTTCCAATTATCAAAACGCCTTTATTCCTTAATGTTTTTAATTGTTTTGCCAAATCATAATGGTATTGTGCAGACTTTTTATAATCGATACTTAATTGCAAAACTGGAATGTCTGCATTGGGATACATGTGTCGAACAACCGTCCAAGTCCCATGGTCTAAACCCCAATCGTGATCAAGTTCAACTTTTGTAGAAGTTATTAATTTTGAAGTAGCTTCTGCCAATTCAGGACTTCCTTGTGCAGGATAATTTACATCAAATAAAGCTTGAGGGAAACCACCAAAATCATGAATTGTCTTTGGATTTTCCATCGCAGTTATATGCGTTCCATTTGTCAACCAATGAGCCGAAATTACTAATACTGCTTTTGGTTTTGGAATTTCTTGACCGAATTTTGTCCACGTTCGAGAAAATTCATTGTCCTCAATTCCATTCATCGGGGAACCGTGACCAATGAATAAAACAGGGTGTTTATATCCTTCTTCTTTTAAATCTTGAGTCCAATTGTAAAATGGATTTAATGATGCCATAGGATATCTTTAAATAAAACGATAGTAATAAAATAAATCAACACATCAATTTATTGAACCAAGTAAATTCCGTCTTCTTTAATTTCGATAAGTTTTTCTCGATAAAGAGCGCCAATTGCTTTTTTGAACGTTTTCTTGCTCATTTTCAATACCGTTTTAATATCCTCAGGGTGAGAATTATCGGTAAGTCTCAAGAATCCACGACTGGCTTTCAATTCTTCCAAGATTAAATCGGCATTGGGCTCAATACTTTGATATCCTTGAATTTGCAATGCCACATCAATTTTATTATCTGGGCGAATTGTTTTAATATAACCACGCATTCTGTCGCCAGTTCGTATCGCATCATCATAAACCTCGTCTTTATAAACCAAGCCTTTGTGCTGCTCGTTGATGATAACATTGATACCGATTTCGGTAATATGTGAAACAATCAAGTCCACTTCTTCGCCTTTTTCAACCGTTAGATTATCATTGTTCAAAAACTGATTCGTTTTACTTGAAGCCACCAAACGATTGGTTTTATCATCCATATAAAGATAAACCAAATAGCGTTTGCCTTTTTCCATTGGACGGGCTTGCTCTTTGAATGGAACCAGAATATCTTTTTCCATTCCCCAATCCATAAAAGCACCAATTTGATTGACATAATTCACACGCAATAGTGCAAATTCATTCAGCAAAATATACGGTTCTAAGGTAGTCGAAACGGGGCGTTCCTCGTGATCAAGATATACAAATACAATCAGCTCTTCGCCAATATCAAATTTATTGGGAACATATTTATTTGGCAAAAGAATATCGTTTATTCCTTCTGGGTCTTCAACTGGGTTCCCTAAAAACAAACCAACTTTGGTGTCTCTTAATATCGTGAGCGTATTGTATTTTCCTATTTCAATCATTGTTATACTTTTCTAAAGTGCAAAGATACAAATTGGAATCGGAAATTATAGAAGTAATCATATTGTAAAATAGCTTTACGTCTTGTAACAATAATAACAAATGTTTATCATTATGTTAAAATTAACAAATTGTTTTGTTTTTAATAAAAAAACCCGATATATTTGGTAAATAAATCAAATTTACTACAATGGAAAAAGAAATTTTCTTAACTGTTATGACAGTAGTATTATGGCTTGTAGCAATACTACTTTTCACATTTATTGCATTTAAAATGTTTGAAGAATTCAAACGATGGAATAGACGAAGACTTAAAATTAAAGCTAGCCGAGAAAAACATGAAGCATTAAGAAAAAAGATGTTTGAAAAAAACCAGTAATATTTCACTTGGAAAACTTTCGTTTTTTTAAAATATTAAAGTATTTATTATAATTCCTTAAAATATTGCAACAAAACACTGTCGTTTTCACGAGTTGGTGTGAATACTTCTAAAATATAAGGTTTGTTATTTTGAGCATACATTTGTTCCAATTCTGTATTCAAACGAGTTTCATCACTGGCAATTGCATATTCAAAACCATACATTTTGGCCAAATGTTCCGCAGTCAAACAATGTGAGGTCTCGAAAAACGTATTGAAAACTGGTGTTTCATCGTGTCCTGGTAAAATTCTAAAAATGCCTCCTCCCCCATTATTTATCAAAACTATCTTGAAGTTTTTTGGGATGTAATTGTTCCACAAAGCGTTGGAATCGTATAGAAAACTAATATCTCCTGTAATTAAAACGGTCTGTTTTTCATTGGCAACAGCCGCACCAATTGCTGTAGAAGTACTTCCGTCAATTCCGCTGGTTCCTCTATTACAATAGACTTCAATTGACGGATGAATATCAATTAATTGCGCATACCGAATGGCCGAGCTGTTGCTAATTTGCAAGTGACTGTTTATTGGCAAACTCCGAATTACTTTCTCAAAAACTTTGAAATCTGAAAATGGAATCTTAGACAAATAGGCTTTGTGTTTCTCTTTTCTGAGTGAATTTATCGCATCAAAAGTTTCGGAATAATTACTTTCAATCG
Source organism: Bacteroidota bacterium (assembly GCA_947466955.1). Taxonomy (GTDB): domain Bacteria; phylum Bacteroidota; class Bacteroidia; order Flavobacteriales; family Flavobacteriaceae; genus Flavobacterium. The sequence goes on along the minus strand of CANIFM010000076.1, from coordinate 6,000 downwards.
GTTTAAGAAAGGAAATAAACGCCTTAAAAAAAGTATTCGGGTCGATTTCAAAATGCTTGGTCAAACAACCAAAAGTATTGTAGGCACGCAAAGAATCTATGTGCCAATGGTGTTTTGGTTTGTATTTTCGCAATGCTGCTTTTATACGTTTTGAAACAACCATTCCACCAAAAGTAATTAGGATTTCTGGTTGAAACACCTCAAAATCATCTGATGAAAATGGGGTAATTATAGTGTCAATATTATTTATAAAGGAAGGATGGTGCAAATTGGATGTGGTTTCTGTCATCACCACAACCGAAGCATCATTTGCTAAAAAATCAACTATTGAAGTAGCAATCGCATCGGGTTCATTGACACCAACGAGTATTAATTTCTTTTTTGATGTGTTCCAAATGGATGCAAATTCAAAACAATTCTCAATTGAAACAACGTGATTGTCATTTGCGTAAGCGGTAGTATTTACAGTAACAGAAAGCTCAGAAACCGTTTCATACAAGGGCTCTTCAAAAGGCGCGTTAATGTGAACTGGTCCTTTTTTAGATATAGAAGTGTCGATGGCTTCATTGATTTTTGAATCGTTTTCTGAAGAGGCACCTTCGACCAAATTGGCATTGTACAACGAATGATTTTCGAACACCTTTTCTTGACGAATGGTTTGTCCATCACCAATATCGATTTTATCTAAAGGCCTGTCGGCGCTGATAACTACTAAAGGAATTTGACTGTAAAATGCTTCTGCAAAAGCAGGATAATAATTCAAAAGTGCGGATCCTGACGTGCAAATTACGGCAACAGGTTTCTTGATTTGCTGTGCTATTCCCAACGCAAAAAAAGCAGCACTTCGCTCGTCTGCAATACTGTAGCAGGTGAATTTCGGATTATTGACAAACCCAATAATCAAAGGTGCATTTCTTGAACCTGGAGAAATTACAATGTTAGTGACTCCTTTGGCGAGACAAATTTCGATGATGCTTTGCGCTAAAGGAATTTTTGGGTAAATCATTGTAAAGAAAGGTTCAATGATGCAAAGGTACAAAGTTGCAAAGGTTTTTACTACGTTCTTTAAATACTTTTATTACTTTTGGGAAACAATTTACACCAAATGGAAATCAAAATTAGAGCGTACAAAACCGAAGACACTCAGGCTATTTTGGATATTATTAATTATAATATTCTTCATTCTACTGCTTTATACGATTACAACATTCGGAATTACGAGCAACAAAAAGCCATTTTGGAAGACAAAACCAATAAAGGTTTTCCTGTAATAGTTGCTGAATTGAACGAAGAAATCATTGGATTTGGTATGTATAGCGAATTTCGATTTCGAGAAGCGTATAAGTTTACGGTGGAACATTCGGTTTATGTTTCTGAAAATCATATTGGAAAAGGCATCGGAAAATTGCTTTTATCTGAATTAATACAATTGGCGAAAGCCCAAGGATTGCATACGATGATTGGCGTAATTGATTCCGAAAATCAAGGCAGCGTTGCATTTCACGAACAATTCGGATTTAAAACTGTGGGAATCATCAAAGAATCGGGATATAAATTTGACCGATGGTTGGATTCTGTTTTTATGCAGTTACTTTTAAAAGGAGAAATATAAACACAAATTTCACAAATTCACACAGATTAATTGTGCTTCGTATTCTTTTAGGTAGTAAGTGTAATAAAGTGTCTTATTTCAAAATATTTAATCATCGTAATTGGCTGATTCTATATAGTTTTTTAACTATTTCAAGACTTTTGACTTTACGACATTAAAACTTTCGACTTACTTATAAGACTTCTTTATCAATAAAAAACTGCGTAAAAAACATAACAACCTAAAGAACCGTATATTTGCGCAACTAAATAATTTATGAGCTTTACCTTACTTTCATCGCCCTTGCAGGGATTTACCGATTTTCGTTTTAGAAATGCCATCAACAAATACTTTGGGGGAATTGACACGTATTATTCTCCTTATATTCGTCTGAATGGAAAGTTGGTGATTAAACCTTCGTATGAACGCGATTTGCTTCCTGAAAACAATATTGGTTTGGAAGTAATTCCGCAAATTATTACCAATGATGCCGATGAGTTTTTATTTGTTTCCAAGTATGTAAAAGACCTCGGCTACAAAGAATTAAACTGGAATTTAGGTTGTCCCTATCCAATGGTCACGAAATCTGGTATGGGTTCTGGATTGATTTGTAATCCTGAAAAGATCAATCATATTCTTGACAGAGTGCACTCAGAATCGGACATTATTGTATCTATGAAAATGCGTTTGGGCTACGATACTACCGAAGAAATATTGGATGTTTTGCCCATTTTAGATACGTATCCAATTAAGAATATTGCCATTCACGCCCGCATTGGCAAACAATTGTATAAAGGCGGCGTGCATTTGGATGCGTTTCAACAATGTATTGACAATACAAAGCACAAATTATATTACAATGGCGACATCAAATCGGTGGCTAAATTCCGCGAAATGCAGGAACGTTTCCCCACTATTGACCATTGGATGATTGGGCGGGGCTTGATTTCAGATCCGTTTTTGCCAAGTATGATTCGACAAAATACTTTAGAATATCCTAAAAATAAAATGGAATTATTCAGTGCGTTTCACGATACTTTGTATGGAATTTATAGTGAATCATTATCAGGTTCCACGCATCTTTTACTTAAAATGTATCATTTATGGGAATATTTTGCAGTAACTTTTTCCAATCCACATAAAGTATTGAAGAAAATTAAAAAAGCACAAAGCATTCGGAATTATGAACTTGCCGTTGCAGAAATATTCAAAAGCGAGAAGATTTAGCTTTTACAATAATGTCATTGCGAGGCACGAAGCAATCTCATTTTGAGTACAACAAACGGGATTGCTTCGTTCCTCGCAATGACTTACCCCTTAATCCAATTAACTATTTTAGCATCAGTTGGATTAACACCTGAAAGATAGACTTGCTCTAATTCTCCTTTTTCGTTCAACAGGTATTTTTGGAAGTTCCATTCTACGTTGGAATCCTTCAAACCATTTTTGGATTTCTTGGTAAGAAACTGGTACACTTCGTTCATGTCGCTTCCTTTAACTGAAATTTTGCTCATCATTGGGAAAGTCACTCCATAATTGGCTTTGCAAAAAGTGGCGATTTCAGCGTTAGTTCCTGGTTCTTGCGAACCAAAATTATTAGCTGGAAAACCTACAATTACGAAATTTTCGCCTTTGTATTTTTTATAAATAGCTTCTAATTGTTCGTACTGTGGCGTATAACCACATTTTGAAGCGGTGTTTACCACTAAGATTTTCTTCCCTTTTAATGTGGCGAAATCAAATGTTTTCCCATTCAAATCCTTCACTTTGAACTGGTGAATCGACTGTTTTGTTTGTGCTTCCATAGTTATTGTCATTAATAAAGCGATAGCGATTAAAAAGATATTTCGTTTCATATTTTAATTTTTTATAAAATTACTTAAAAAGAAGCGGCTCAAATAATAAATGGGAACTATTTATGGTTCAACAAAAGTTAAATATTCACACTGCCCGTTTGATTGGCTAACTAAAAACCGGCAAAGTTTAATATCCTATCGGTGAAAATAAGCCACAGCTTTACAGATTAAAACTGATTTTCAATCTGTCAATCTGTGGCAAAAAACATATTTGGTTGCTTAGTTAGAAGCAATGAAAGTGAATAGTTTTATACTATATAACGACCCCAAAGGAACAAAATCATGTAGATTTGCCAATAATAGTTCTACCGCACCCTTTTATATGTGAGTCCTTTGAGTTTTATTTTCATGACTTTGGACGGATTGAATTTAATCTTTGCCCCTCTGATATTGGCTTTACCCAATTCTTCCAAGGTGTCTGCTGGTGTTCCTTGCACAGTAATTTGAAACGAACCCAAACTATCAATGCGCACAATTCGACCTGCTGCTAAGGATTCTGAGATCACGCTTGTTAGTCCAATGATTACGCCATAGCAATCGGCTTTGCTCATAGAAGAACGCGAAGCTACAATATCGGCAAGACTTTCTAAATCGTCCTCGCCTTTATGAAGTGCGCAGGGATAATATTTTACTTGAGGCGGTGAAACCAAGACGTTTTTCTTGGGTACCATTTTAAAGTTTATTGCCATAATTGTATCGTATTCTTGTTATTTATTGTAAGGTTAAAGCCAAATTTAAGCCGTTGCGCACCAATTTTTAGATGCACCTTGAGTGGTTTTTTGATTCGTCAGTACAAATGTAGTAAAACTTGTACATGTTTTACTTAAAAGATATATATCTTTATTCCCTAAAGATGTATATCTTTTATATAAAACATCTATATCTTTTTATTTATTAGACTTGACATTACAAAAAATGGAGCTTGGCCAAAGGATTTATGGGTAGTGAGGAAATAAAAAATAAGAGCTTAAAGTATTTGAACTATCTTATTTTAAAAAAAATCTCGACACTGTTTACAATGCACAATGTTTATATCGAAATTATTCATAAGAATAATATATTGATTCTCTCATAGACAGAAGTGAGACCGATTTCAATTAGTGGTGTTTAAAACAATAAAAAAGGCTCAACCTAAGATTGAGCCTATATTATAAATGTAGCTATATTTTACTTGTAATACTTCTTGTATTTTGGATAGGAAATGGCGCCAATAATTGCAATTCCAGTCAAAGATTGCCAAATCCAACTCAATGAACTTGCCTCTCCACTAGCATAAGAGTGCAATCCTACCAAGTGAAAATTTACTCCGTAATAGGTAAATAATATCGATACAAAAGCAAACATACTCATCAAATTGAAAACCCATTTTCCTCGAAACGCAGGAACAAATCGAGAGTGAATTACAAATGCATAAATCATAATACTGATTAACGCCCAAGTTTCTTTTGGATCCCAACCCCAATAACGCCCCCAACTTTCATTTGCCCATTGCCCGCCAAGGAAGTTTCCAATAGTTAACATCACCAATCCAATTGTCAACGCCATTTCATTGATATACGTAATTTCTTTGATGTTCAAAGCCATCACTTCTTTATTTTTATCATTGGTAAAGAAAATTAGAAGTAATGAAACAAATCCTAAAATCATTCCCAATGCAAATGGCCCATAACTCGCCACAATTACCGCCACGTGAATCATCAACCAATAGGAATTTAAAACGGGTTGTAAATTGGCAATATCTGGATCAATCCAATTCATATAAGCCGCCATCAAAATCATTGCGGTAACAAATGCTGATGAAGCAACCGTCAATTTAGATTTTCTATCGAATGCCAAGCCAAAAAACATTGTTGCCCAAGCAACATAAATTATCGATTCATAAGCATTACTCCATGGTGCGTGACCGGAAATATACCAACGCGCTATCAATCCTAATGTGTGTAAAGCGAATAAAATTCCTATGAAAACGTGCATTATATTCACAGAAATTGCCATGAACTTATTGTCTTTAAATATTTTAACAATCGTGAGTAATAACATTAAAACGCCCGCCATCATATACAAATAGAACAATTTTTTGAATACGTCGTATTTATTATAAACAATTTCAGCTGTAATTTTATCTTCACTTGGCATCACTTGAAAGCCAAATTTTCGCTGGTATTTTTTAATTCCTTCTAAGTAGAAATCAACATCTTTATAGCTATTTTTTTCACTCGCATTTTTCAACGAATTTAAATAAAGTGGAACAATTTGCGATGTAAATATTGAATCCATTCCTTTCAACCCTGCGTGATTTAATTCTAAATGAGAAACCCATTTGTTATTTTCATCTTTTGGAATTGGGAAAATACGGAGAATACTTCCTGATGTAGCTTGATTTAATAGATTGACTTTTTTATCGGTTTCCACAAAATCTTTCTCGAAATTATTTGGGTTTGCCGTTTTATAAGCTTCATCCAAATACGGCGATAATTTATAGTTTCCTTTAGCATCAAAAAAGGCGATAAATGGAGCATATTGTTCCGTTTTTTCAATACCAATAATTTTCCT
>CANIFM010000075.1 GCA_947466955.1 Bacteroidota bacterium | reverse complement strand
GACGAATCATTAAAAGAAGCAAAAGAAAAAATCACTTTAATCAAGAAAAGAATTGAGGATAAGGAGATTACATTTGCGGAAGCGGCAAGAACTTTATCTGATGAAAAAGAAACAAGAGCAAATGGTGGGGTTTTGATTAATCCTAAAACTCAAGATACCCGTTTTGAATTGACAAAAATGGATCCTTCATTATACAGTAATGTATCTGGTTTGAAAGAAGGCGAAATTTCAAGTCCATTGGCAGAAGAAGACCAATCTGGAAAAAAGAAATTCAAACTTTTAACGGTTACAAATCGTATCAATGAGCATACTGCTGATTATGCGAAAGATTATTTAAAAATCAAAAGTATTGCTTTAAAAGAAAAACAAATCAAAGGAATTGGTAAGTGGTTTGATGAAAAAATTAAAGAAACATATATCAAAATCAACGGTGAATATAGAGATTGTAAATTCACCAACAATTGGTTAAAAAAGTAGTCAAAATATACCTGAATCATTTTTCAGATTTAAGTTTCCAAAAAACATAAGTCTAAAATCTAAAATATTTAATAATGTCTGACGTTACCGAAATAAATAAATTAGTCCAAAAAAGACTTGAACTTAAACTTGAAATTGCCAAAATAATTGTTGGGCAAGAAGAAGTTGTCGATCAAATTTTATTGAGTATTTTCTCTGGCGGACACGCACTTTTAGTTGGTGTTCCGGGATTGGCAAAAACGCTGATGGTGAATACTATTGCACAAGCTTTGGGATTGGACTTCAAAAGAATTCAATTTACACCGGATTTAATGCCTTCGGATATTTTGGGAAGTGAAATTTTAGATGAAAACCGACAGTTCAAATTCTTGAAAGGACCAATTTTTTCTAATATTATTTTGGCGGATGAAATTAATAGAACGCCACCAAAAACCCAAGCAGCTTTATTGGAAGCAATGCAAGAACGTGCCGTTACTATTGCAGGTCATAATTATAAATTATCGTTGCCTTATTTTGTTTTAGCAACGCAAAATCCAATTGAGCAAGAAGGAACGTATCCTTTGCCAGAAGCGCAATTAGACCGTTTTATGTTCTCTATAAAATTAGATTATCCTTCTTTTGCTGAGGAAGTTCAGGTGGTGAAAAGCACGACTTCGGATGTGAATATCACCGTAAATCCATTGTTCAATTCACAAGAAATTATCGATTTCCAGCAGTTAATTCGTAGAATACCTGTTGCTGATAATGTAATTGAATATGCGGTAACTTTAGTAAGCAAAACCCGTCCTGATAATGCACTTTCAAATCAATTTGTGAAAAATTATATCGATTGGGGAGCAGGACCAAGAGCCTCTCAAAATCTAATTTTAGCAGCTAAAGCTAATGCTGCTTTTAACGGAAAATTCTCACCAGATATTGAAGATGTAAAAGCCGTTGCAACAGGAATTTTAAGACATCGTGTGGTAAAAAATTACAAAGCTGATGCAGAAGGAATTTCAATTGAAAAAATAATCGATTCCTTATTGTAATAAAATATATTAATTGAAAAGCCTCAAATTTTAGAAATAAGATTTGAGGCTTTTTTTGTTTGGTGAAATGGGCAACAAATAGGAATTCGAACTATTTATTCTAATTTTTTAACTTCTAAAATTAGCAATGGCTTTTATATTTTTAAATAAGGCTTATTTATATAGATTAAAGAGAATTTTCTAATATGCCTCATTCCGAATTTGATAATAATAATAGTTTTAATTATTAATTTTATAATATTTTAATTCTATTTTGATTATATATTAATATATATGACTAAAATTGACATTTTACAAATAATAATTACTTCAAATGGTACTTTTATTAAAATATCTTTAATATTAATTGGAATTGTTTAAATTTGCATCATAACAAACTAACACAGATTACTATGGCTTTTGATATTGATATGATTAAAAAGGTTTACGACACAATGTCTTCTCGAGTTGATAAAGCACGAGAAATCGTTGGAAGACCATTAACATTAACAGAGAAAATTTTATATTCACACCTTTGGGAAGGAACGCCTTCAAAAGCATTCAAAAAAGGAGTTGATTATGTTGACTTCGCACCAGACCGTGTTGCGTGTCAAGATGCGACTGCACAAATGGCTTTGTTGCAATTTATGCACGCTGGAAAACCTAAAGTTGCTGTTCCAACTACAGTGCATTGCGATCACTTGATTCAAGCAAAAGTAGATGCAGTAACCGATTTAGCACGTGCGAAATCACAAAGTAGTGAAGTATTTGATTTTCTATCTTCAGTATCAAATAAATATGGAATTGGTTTCTGGAAACCAGGAGCAGGGATTATTCACCAAGTAGTTTTAGAAAATTATGCATTTCCAGGTGGAATGATGATTGGAACCGATTCACATACTGTAAACGCAGGTGGATTAGGAATGTTAGCCATTGGTGTTGGTGGTGCAGATGCAGTAGATGTAATGTCAGGAATGGCTTGGGAATTGAAATTTCCTAAACTAATTGGAGTAAAATTAACTGGTAAATTATCAGGTTGGACAGCACCAAAAGATGTTATTTTGAAAGTTGCTGGAATCTTAACTGTAAAAGGAGGAACTGGTGCAATCGTTGAATATTTTGGAGAAGGAGCAACCGCAATGTCTTGTACAGGAAAAGGAACTATTTGTAATATGGGTGCCGAAATTGGAGCAACTACTTCTACTTTTGGATATGACGATTCTATGAGCCGTTATTTACGTTCTACAAACAGAGCTGATGTTGCCGATGCTGCCGATAAAGTAGCTGCTTACTTAACAGGTGATGCTGAAGTATACGCAAATCCAGAGCTGTATTTCGACCAAGTAATAGAAATTAATTTATCAGAATTAGAGCCGCATTTAAACGGACCTTATACGCCGGATTTATCAACTCCAATTTCTAAAATGAAAGAAGAAGCGATAAAAAACAACTGGCCTTTGAAAATTGAAGTAGGCTTAATAGGTTCTTGTACGAACTCATCGTATGAAGATATTGCTCGTGCCGCTTCATTAGCGAAGCAAGTAACTGACAAAAAATTAAAAATAAAATCGCAATTCACAATTACTCCAGGTTCTGAAGTAGTGCGTTATACTATTGAGCGTGATGGATTTATCGATACTTTCAATGCCATTGGAGCGACTGTTTTTGCAAATGCTTGCGGACCGTGTATCGGAATGTGGGACAGGGAAGGAGCAGAGAAGGAAGAACGGAACACTATCGTTCACTCGTTCAATCGTAATTTCTCAAAGCGTGCCGATGGAAATCCAAATACTTTGGCTTTCGTAGGTTCACCAGAATTGGTTACCGCTCTTGCAATTGCAGGGGATTTAGGTTTCAATCCTTTGACTGACAAATTAATCAACGAAGATGGTGAAGAAGTAATGTTAGACGAACCAACAGGAAATGAATTGCCACCAAAAGGTTTTGATGCCGAAGACCCAGGTTTTCAAGCGCCAGCCGAAGATGGTTCAGGAGTTCAAATCTTGGTAAGCGAAACATCTGAGCGTTTGCAATTGCTTGCGCCGTTCACTGCTTGGGATGGAAAAAACATTACAGGAGCAAAGTTGCTTATCAAAGCATTCGGAAAATGTACTACAGATCACATTTCTATGGCGGGACCTTGGTTGCGTTTCCGTGGACATTTAGATGCGATTTCTAATAATATGTTGATTGGTGCTATCAATGCGTACAACCAAAAAACGAATAATGTAAAGAACCAATTAACAGGAGTTTACGATGCAGTTCCTGCTGTAGCTCGTGCCTATAAAGCTGCTGGAATTCCTTCTGTAGTCGTGGGAGATCACAATTATGGTGAAGGTTCTTCAAGGGAACATGCTGCAATGGAGCCACGTTTCTTGGGCGTTAAAGCGGTTTTGGTAAAATCATTTGCGCGTATTCACGAAACCAACTTGAAAAAACAAGGAATGTTAGGATTAACGTTTGCAAACGAAGCCGATTACGATAAAATCCAAGAAGATGATACGATTAACTTCCTAGATTTAGTTGATTTTGCACCCGGAAAACCGTTAACATTAGAATTCGTTCACGCAGATGGTTCAAAAGACATCATTTTGGCAAACCATACTTACAACGAAGGTCAAATTGGCTGGTTTGTAGCAGGTTCAGCATTGAACTTAATTGCTGCTGGAAAAGCATAATTACATTTTCAATTATACTAAAAACGCGCTGTGAAAACAGTGCGTTTTTTTTTGTGCATTTCACTTTTTAATTTTTAAAAAAAGTAGCCACGAATTGCACTAATTTTCACTAATTAATTCGTGCTAATTCGTGACCCGAGACTAAAGGTCGAACAGACGAAGTAAATTCGTGGCAAAAAAACAATTTTAGAAAATCAACCAATCGTTTTTCCGAAGCAAATGCTATTGGCTACACCTTTATAATTCCCGTAATTTTCTATTTTTTCATAACCATTTTTGGGATACAACCCAACCGCTTCCACTTGCATTATTCCCGTTTCCAAAATGCATTTTGTATTGCCTAATTCTTTTGCCCAAGCTTCTAATTCGGTAAGGATTTTGGAAGCAATTCCCTTGTTGCGATACAATTCCGGGACGTACATTCGTTTGATTTCGACAGTGTTTTCTGAATAAGTTCTAAACGCACCGCAACCCACAGGTGCATTGTTTTCAAAAGCAATAAGTACTTCATTGAGCACTGCGGTCTGATTTAAATCCGCATAAAAAGCGTGGTCTTCTCCATCAAGAATTTTCAAGATGGCATCCAATTCAACTACTAATTTTTTGAAATCAGGATTTTCAGATTGGGTTCGTAAGAATGAAATCATAGTTAATATTTATTTTTTTTATTTGGGCATGCCCCTCCGTAAAAACTTCGGGTCAGGTCGTTCGCTGCAATCTCTGTTCCACTTTGTTCCACAGAGGATTTCCGCTGCCACCCTTCATGCGAAACCCAGACGAAGCTTGCTGAAAAAATCTTGTTTTGTCAATTTGAATTTATTTAAATGCTGAAACAAGTTCAGTAAGACAATGCAAAAGCAGTTGTTAATAGCCATCTATTGAATTGGTGGTATTACATTTCTATTAATGTTGTCCGTTGTATTTTGGGTCAAAGTCCACCATCCATTCAAATCCAAATTTGTCTCTAAACATTCCAAAATACGAGCCCCAAGGACTGTCCGCAATTGGCATTTCTATATGTCCACCCACTGAAAGACCGTTGAATAAATGGTTAGCTTCTTCTTTGCTGTCTGCGCTAATAGAAATCTTACTTCTTTTTTCATTTTCGTTATGTTTGCCCATAAATTCGGGCGTGTCGCTTGCCATTAACACACTATTTTTACCTATTGGCAAAGCAATGTGCATAATTTTTTCTGCTTCATTTTCAGATATTGGGAACTCCGCCATTTCCATATCTTTAAAACGAGCTATCGTTACGAATTCTCCTCCAAAAACAGATTTGTAGAACGTAAATGCTTCTTCTGCATTTCCGTTAAAGTGTAAGTAAGGATTTATTTGTGCCATTTTGTACTATTTATATTTTAAGAAATTGTTGATTTGTCTTTATGCGTTTGGGATATTTGGTTCTACCAATCGTTTCAGTTTGTCCAAACTTTCTTGCCAACCTAAATAACACATTTCAGGAGGTATGGCATTAGGTATGTCTTCTTGTGTCACAAAAAGTTCAGTTCCACATAAAACTTTTTTTAATTCTATGGTTGTAATCATTTGACCTGGTAAATTAGGGTTGTCAAATTTATCACTGTATTTTAATTTTTCATTGACTATAACCTCTAAATATTCGCCACCAAAAGAGTGTGCATTTCCTGTTGTGAAATTTGTAAAGGTCATTTTGTAAGTTCCGCCTACTTTTAAATCCATACTGTGAACTTTGCAGACAAAACCATAAGGAGGAAGCCAACTAGCCAAAGCATCGGCATCTGTGAATGCTTTAAAAATTTTTTCTACTGGTGCAGTTAAAATGCGGTGTAGTTTTACAATGTTTGCCATGATTTATTTTTTTAAGATATCAAATTTAAAACTTTAAATTTAATTTTCTTTCAGTCGGTATGTGTCGTTGTATAATTATTGCCAACATCAGTTCGTCTAAAAACATCCCGACGAGCTTTATTTCTTTAAACAGTAAGTAAATATATAATATTTAAGCTACAGTTAAAATTCTTTTTTGAAAATTCGTTGTTAATTCTAGAGGCAGGAAAAATCAATTTCACATCTGCCAAAGCTTATTTTGAGTTTACACAATCTAATGATTACTCCCCTAATATATCAAATGATAGACTAAAAGACTATAATTATAAGTTCTGAGGTATTAATTATAAACTAATGACATCTAATTATAGACTAAAAGACTATAATTATAAGCTCTGAGGTATTAATTATAAACTAATGACGTCAAATTATAGACTAAAAGACTATAATTATAAGCTCTGAGGTATTAATTATAATCTAACAACATCAAATTATAGACTAAAAGACTATGATTATAGGCTCTGAGGTATTAATTATAAACTAATGACCTCAAATTATAGATTTTAAGTTTAAAAACAGATTCGTTGTGGGAACATACCCGAGCTATACGGATGTTTTAGTGGTTAGTTGTTTTTTTCGTCCGATAAATCGTATTACTGAACCCCTTCCGTTATGATAAATCCCTTCACTTAATTCAATTTCTTTTTCTGCTAATTCAATGATTTCATAATTTGGGAAGTCTAATTTTATTTCGTCTATTGAAAATAAACTTTCAATATCTTTTGGCCCTCCAACTTTTTCGTTTGCAGTTACATAGTCAATATGCTTTTTGCTAAATGCTTCAAAAATTAGTATTCCCTCATTTTTTAATAATCTATCAAATGTCTTGTGGTATAACGATTTAATGTTTGCGGGAAAATGTGCATAAATTAGCGCAATTGCATCAAATTGTTCCCTTTCAAAATCTAATGTTTCCAATTCCCCAACTTTATAGTCAATTATCACGTTGTTCTTTTCAGCAAGTTTTAAAGCCTTAAGCTTGCCTTCATTGCTAATGTCAAATGCAGAAACAGTCCAGCCAAGTTTAGCTGCATATACTGCATTTCGTCCTTCTCCTTCTGCTGGAAAAAGAATTCTCCCAACAGTTAGTTTTGTCAATTGTTCTTTTAAATAATTGTTTGGTTCTTCGCCATAAGCAAACTCTTCTTTACTATATCTGTCGTTCCATCTCGAAGTCCAAATGTTATTTAATTCTTTAGTATTGTCCATATTATTTTTTCGTTCTTAATTTTATTTGCTAATAATTCAGCGAGTTTCGGGATTAAATTAAGCTAAATCCCCAAATTGTTTGTAGCAGGGTTTCAATCATTAACAGAAGTTTACATCGATTAAAAGCTGTGCTTCTATGCGTCAATTCGTTCGGTGATATAATCCTCAAAGTATAATATCTTTTTGATGTCCTCGTCTGTGAATGTCAAGCCTGCCACTTTTGTTTGTAGAAATTGCAACATTTCAGTACCTCTTTCTGATATGTTTTCTTTTGTCCAATTGTCGTGCTTGCTAATTGCTATTTCGTTGTAAGAGCCTGTTCTAAACCTTTCTTTTTTTTCTATCCATCCTCTGTTTCCAAGAGAAGAGTTTTTGCCATTTTTCAAAATTGTCAAGTTTCCAAGCGTGTTAAGCAACACTTTTCTTGTCTGCTCAATTTTTTCGTCATCTTCTAATCCATTGGTAACACTATTCACTTCGTCTTGCCAATTGTCCCAAAACTGTTGAGGGATAATATGTTCAATTGTTGTTTCGTTGAAGTCGTCAAGTGTTACTTTGTCATTGGTTTCTTGTGCTTTTGATTTTAATAATTCCTCATACTCAAATAAAAAGTATTTTAGATTACCCCATCTATGAAAACCTTTAGCACCTCTTTCGTATGTATATAGATATTTGAACGCTTGAATAATATTAGGAACGCTTACTGGAATGTTGATTAGGTCTTCTGTTTTTTTTAAAGTACCGTTAAGGTCATCTTCTTTATTATAAATATCCCTTGCCCACGATGCAGTTGTTCTTTCGTCCATTACTCCAATGCCAGGAACACGGTTTCTGAAAAGTATTTTTTCGAGATTTGAAAAAATTGAGTTTATCTGTTTTTCGTCTTTGGTTATATTTAAAACGGCAACTAAAAATATTTTAATTTCCTTGCTACTATTTAGGACTACTATTTTCTTTACTATTTTTAAATTTGAGTTATGTATACCATACCAAATTGGTGCCAATTCAGAAAGTTTTAGAATATAATCTTCAATTTTTTTATAGCTTACAGTTTCCTCCTTAATTGTTTCACTTTCTTCCAAATCGTATTTTTCAGATTTGTTACAGAACATTTGGAAAACTTTTTCCTCTGCAACTTTTTCACTAAAAGTTGATTCTTTAGGTTTTCTGTATAATGACAAGTGGGCTGATAAAAAAACATCCTCGTCAAGAATGTGAGTTGAGTTTTGTGCAAGGCAAGTATAAACTTTACCCCAAGCTTCATTTATTTTTTTTCGTAAGCTACTTTTATCTTCTGCGGCTACGTCAAGTTTTTCTGTAAGATAAATAAGTCTGTTTTTTAGTTTTTCCAATGTCGATAGAGGTTTGCCTCTATTATTCATTGTTTCAAAAACGGCTTGAACATCGAGGTCTTTCTCGATTGTTCGAATATCAAATTGTAAAGAAGTCGTAAGTTTCATAAATAAAATTTCTCTTTGTTCGTGTGTCAAAGAACTAATCTTTGTTGAAAAGAATGTTTTGGCTTCGCTTAAATTTTTAGTGTAATGATTTTGATGGTTTGGTTGCAAAACTACTTTGTTGTCATCGAATATTGAATGAAGAATAAAGTTATAGTTTTTGTCGGTGGCAGAATAGCTAAACTTGTAAACTTTACTTTCTCCAGTTGAATTTGATTTAGACACGAATGTTTTTATCAAGTCTTCTTTACTTTCCTCGCAATATCCTTTGTCAGCCACTTTGAGCAATTCAAACAATAGAATACTAATACTTGTAAGTCTTTGTTGTCCGTCCACTACGTTAAAAAACTTAACTCCTGATAACCATTTCTCGTCTGCTGTTGGTTGGGTTTGTTCAAGATAAATTGTTCCGGTATAGTGCTTTTTTAATTCTCCTTCTACTTCCGCTATTTCGTCTAAATCGTCCCAAAGTTCGGATAGTTGTTTTTCTTCCCAAGCATATCCTCTTTGATAGTCTGGTATTCTAAAAATTCTTTGATTAAAGAGTTCTGATAGATTGTTTGCGGACATATTTTAATGTTTTTAAATTGGTTATTTCGTTGTTAATTGTTCGGTTGTCGAGTTTGCTAACATTGCTTGGAACTTATATATAGTAATGATGTGGTAGCTATTATACGCCACCTTTTTGGTTAAATTTTAGTGACAAACGTCATCCTTTATTTATTTTCAAATGTAGTTTTAAATATTCAATTAGCATTGGATAGCAACCGATTACTCGAATTTTTTTTATTTTACCTGCTCTAGATTTTGGGCACAGAATGTAATTCTGCGCAATCAGGAAATAAAGTCATAACCACTTTGTAAAATAGAAATCCTAATATTATTTTCTAAAGTTTTATCTTCCGTTGTATTAAGATTAAGAGTTGCACCACTTTTGGTTTGTTTTAAACTATAGTTTCCAATGCTATTTAATTCATTATTTGAGAATTGAAAATTTTGGGTAGCGATAAATAAAATGGTATCTTTAAGTTCTATTATTTTTTTGCTATAAAAATCAGGAAATTCAAAAACCTCAATAATAGCTTCCATAACTTTATTTATACCTGCAGCAAGAGCCGAACTCATAATGACAATACTGTTTGACTTAAATATTGCTTTTATACTTTCAAAATCTAAAGTACTGTTTTTATAAAGTGTTATTGAAGCTGTAAGTTCGTCATCTAAAACAATTTCTTGAAAACCAAAATCTGTAAAATTAGCATTTTGATTTAGTAAAAGAAGTGCATCAAATTGGTTTCTAACACTTTCAAAATTAGATACAAATTGTTCTTCAGAATAGGTTTGGTCAAACTGAGTTGGTATTGAAAAAATTCCAACTGAGATACTTTCTTGATTTTTTATAAAGACTGAATTTATGACTTCCTTTGTTTGATTAATACAAGAATTTTCAATAATTAAAGTAAGACTTTGATTGTCTAAATCTATAGTATATTTTTCCTGTAATTTACATTTTTCCCAAATAGCTTGTGCTTTGTTCATATTTATTGTTTTTATTTTCTTAAATGAAATACTTTATCATTTCCGCTTAGATTTTTTAGACTTAAAAATTCTTGTATTTTTTTATTTTCTGTTCTTGCCAAAGACGTAAAAAATAAAGCCATGTAATCAATATGTTTTATTGAAATTTTCTCAAATTCAAATATCGTTTGCCCTATCATATTAAAACCTATAATGTGATGATTTTTTTTGGTTTTCAAAGTTTCATATTCTTCCTTTTCAAAACCAACAAAAAGTATAACAGCGATACAAATTTCAGCGTTTGAAATTTCAATTGAATGAGTTTTTGGAATGACAACCAGATTGTCGTGTTCTTTAAAATCAACCATATAAGCTAATGCTTTTCTTATTTCATCATTTTTTAAATTGTCTAATAAAATACAATTATCTAATCTTTCGTATGCAAATTCCATAATTTGAAGTATAAATTTCGCCTACATTATTTGGTTTTCGGCTTTCCCATAACACAAAGTAAATGTAGATGTATGCCAAAGGGCGTCGTTTAAAATTAGATATTAAAAAAAGGAAGCATTTATACCTCCTTTAATTTTTTCATTAACCAATTTTTTTTGTTTCCAGATAAACTGGTGAACAACCGCAATTTTTCTTTAAATCAATTCCATATTTTCGCATAAAAGCTTCTTGAACTTCCTTGCCACCATTTGAAGTAACGGGATTTCCAATTGATCGAACAACTATTTCTACTGACATTCCTTTCTCAAGGCGAATGCCATTTGCGATGTTGTTTTGTTTTACGGTAATTAAATATAACGGCATAGTATTAAATTTTAGTTTGCCTACATTATTTGGTTTTCGGCTTTCCCAGAACACAAAGAAAGTAGGGGATAATGCCAATTGGCGGCGTTGTGGAAAATTATTTTCAAAAAAAAACGACACTTTTAAGGGTGTCGTTTTATATAAAATTATTTCAGTATCGTTGTCTATTTTTGATAATAATTTTCAAACCATTCTTCATAAATATTAACCATTCTATGAATAACCGCGCTTAGAAAAATTTTCGTTTTTTCAGGTTCATTTTCTTTAAGTCTTCCGAATGTACTATCAATTTGATTCCAAAATTGTAAATCATTTTCTTTAACAAAACTTTCTTCTTTTTTCGAATCATTTTCAAAACGTTCCATTGGTGATAAATGGTTATTTTCACTTCGATTATCATCATAAGACAAAGCCCTAAAATTGCCTATACAATTTATCCAACTTCGAACCAATTGATTAATACCTTCTTTTCTGTAAACCCAACTGTCAGGATAAATATGATCCCAGTCCCAAGGTCTATTAGTGTCTTCAATATTTTCAAACTGGTTGAATTCTTTAAATTTTGAATTCATATATTCTTTTTGAGCAAAAAGAAGCATCGATTTATTTCTAAATATTTTTTCAATAAGTAGTCGCCAGTTTTCAATAAAAATATCCTTATTTAAACCCGTTGGGTGTAATTATTTAAAGTAAAAAAAATAGAATAAATATTGGTCAAGACACTGAAATTCAGTATCTTGAAGTCGCTAAACAAACCAATATTTATGTCAAATATAGTGAAAAATTATTTAAGAGTTTTAGAAGTTATAAGTT
>CANIFM010000074.1 GCA_947466955.1 Bacteroidota bacterium | reverse complement strand
GTATAATCACCGTATTTTTTTACAACTTTATTAACTTCGAGAATAGTACTCATTCTTATTTAGATTTATGTAAAAGTATTCAATTTGGAACAAAAAGAATTAAAATGTTTAAAAAAAACCCACCCTTATTTACACAAGGATGGGAAAAAATGCTGTAATAAATTACAACAAAAAAAATTATGAGAACATATCTTTCACTTTTTCGAAGAATGACTTGTCGCCTTTTTCAGGATTTGGGATGAAATTTTCATCTGTCAAAGCATTTTCAAAAAACTGTTTTTGATCTTTATTTAGTGTTTTTGGTGTCCAAACATTAACGTGAACTAACAAATCTCCGTTGGCATATCCATTGATATTAGGAATTCCTTTTCCTTTCAAACGTAATATTTTTCCAGATTGAATTCCTTCTTCCAATTTTATTCTGACTTTTCCTCTAACGGCATCAATTTCTTTAGTAACTCCGAGAACTGCTTCGGCAAAACTTATGTATAAATCTAAATGTAAATTTTCGCCTTCACGTTTCAAAAATTCGTGCTCAATTTCTTCAATTGCAACAATTAAATCACCGGGAACACTATTTCCAGGGGCGTCATTTCCTTTATTCGCAACTTTCAATTGCATTCCATCAACCACTCCTGCAGGTATTTTTATTGCAACTGTTTCATCGTCAATAATCATTCCTTGTGCATCTGCATTTGCGGGTTTATGGTCTAATAATTGACCCGAACCACCGCAAGTTGGACACGTAGAAGCCGATTGCATTCTTCCTAAAATTGTATTGGTAACACGCATAACTTGCCCTTGCCCATTACAAGTAGAACACGTTTTATAACTTACTCCCGGGGCTTGAACTTTACGTTTGACTTTGACTTTTTTCTCAACACCAAAAGCAATTTCTTCAAGCGTTAATTTTACTTTTATACGAAGATTACTGCCTTTAACTCTACGAGGACCGCCTCCACCTCCACCAAAACCTGATCTTCCACCACCAAATGCACTTCCGAAAACATCTCCAAATTGACTGAAAATATCGTCCATATTCATATGACCTCCGCTAAAACCACCGCCACCATTTCCACCATTTTCAAAGGCTTGATGTCCGTATTGATCGTATTTTGCTTTCTTTTGAGGGTCACTTAATATTTCATAAGCTTCAGCTGCTTTTTTGAAATTTTCTTCTGCAGTGGCATCACCAGGATTTTTATCAGGGTGAAACTCAATTGCTTTTTTTCGATACGCTTTTTTAATAGCCGCAGCATCTGCACTTTTAGTAATACCTAATATTTCGTAAAAATCTTTTTTCATTTTATGATGTCTTAAACAAATTTAGGCCTTAATGGGCGAAAGTTCTTTAATTATTCGGAATTATTGTCCGATTACTACTTTTGGGAAACGAATGATTTTATCTCCTAATTTGTATCCTTTTTCAAGAACGTCAACAATTTTACCTTTCAAATTTGGGGAAGGTGCTGGAATTTGAGTGATTGCTTCTGCAAAATCAGCATCAAATAAATCTCCTGCTTTCATTTCAACTTCTTCCAATCCTTTTGAGAAAAGTGTACTTTTTAATTTATCGTGAATAAGTTCTACTCCTTTTAAAAGCAACTCATCTTCTGTTTTTCTAATTTCGATAATTGCTCTGTCAAAATCATCTAAAACAGGAAGAATTGCTTGTAAAACCTCTTGATTAGCAGTTTTAAATAAATCGATGCGCTCTTTTGAAGTTCTTTTTTTATAGTTTTCAAATTCAGCAAAAAGCCTTAAATGCTTGTCTCTTTCCTTTGCTAAATCTTGTGTAAGTTGTTCCTCAACACTTAATTCCTCAACGATTAGTTGCTCTCCGTTTGCATTGGTTTCCAATGTTGTTTCATCGAGTTCTTGCTCCATTTCAGTATTTTCAGTGGTCATCTTGTCTTTATTTTTAAATATATTTTTAAACATTCTTTTTTATTCTTTTCTTGGGATTGCAAAATTACTGCCAATTCCTTAAAAATGTCAAATTGTCACTCATTATTTTTGATAAAGTTTTAATTTATTGAAACAATTGCATTCGAAATTTAGATTTAAGTAAGTTGAAGGTTTTAATGTCGTAAAGTCTAAAGTCTAAAAATATTAAAAAACTTTAATAAAATATTGGGATTTCGGTGTGTAAATTTTTTTAAATTTGTTATAATAAAAAGATGAAATATGTTTTTATTCCCTTAAATAATGATACAAACAAAGATTTTATATAATTATTAATTCACACTTTTATATAGAAAAAAAGCTCTGTTCAGAAAACAGAGCTTTTTTTATGCGTAAATATTTTCTATTGCCTTTTCGATTGTTTTGTATTTGAAAACGAAACCCTTATCAATGATTTTCTGAGCGCTTAAGTTCCTATTTTCAAATAGCAATTCGTGCATTTCTCCAAGAATAAATTTCATCATAAATTTTGGAATGTTGGGCATAAAAAGTGGTTTTTTTAAAACCGTAGCAATTGCCATTGTTAGCTTTTCATTGGAAACAGGATTCGGTGCAACTGCATTATAAACGCCTTCTAAATCGTTTGAAATTGCAAAGAAATAGAGAGCTGCAATATCGTGAATGTGAATCCAAGATTGCATTTGTTTTCCAGTTCCGAAAGGCGAACCTATTCCCATTTTTATGGGTTTTGCCATTTCTATTAATGCGCCGCCTTTATTAGAAAGCACGATTCCTGTTCGTAATTTGCAGACTTTTAATCCTAAAGATTTGAATTTATCGGCACTTTCTTCCCATTTGTAAACGACATTTCCAAGAAAAGAATTGTCAATTTCTTTTGAATTTTCATCATAAATAACTTTATCATTATTCGGATAAATAGCAGTTCCAGAAGCAGAAACGATTTGCTTTACTTGATTTGGATGATTTTTTAATGCTTTGAAAAGTACCGCTGAAGAAAGTAATCGGCTTTCAATGATTTCTTGTTTGTAGGAATTTGTCCAACGTTTGGAAATTGTTGCTCCTGAAAAATGAATTATAGCATCGACACCCATTAAACAATTTTCGTCGATAATGCCTTGTTCAGGATTCCAATAAAAACCTTTATAATTGAGTTCGTTTTCGATTTTTTTCTTGGAAGTGGTGAGATAGTGAATGCTTACACCGTTTTGAAGTAACAAAGAAACCAGCTCATTCCCAATTAAACCTGTTGCTCCTGTAATTAAAACTTTCATATTTATTAAATTCTATGGTTCAAAATTACGGTTTAAGTGAAATAATATAATGTTAATTAAGTGCGTTTTAACTTTCGTTTTATTAGATTAATTTCCGTTTAAATATGATTTAAACACTTTTTAATTTAACGCTCCACTCAAAATCCATTTCAGAAACTTGAATTCCGTTTTCGTCGATTCCGATTGATTTCATCCAAAAAGTTTGACCTTCACCAGAAGCGATGGTTTCTTTTATTGCGTTTTCTATTATTGCGCCATCATTGCAGGTAAATGTGATTCTGCCTGTTGCTTTTTTGGTGAAATTTGCTTTATTATTGGCAACCAACATTGATATTTTTTGGTTGCTTTTTTTGATTTGATACATTACTAATGCACCCGTTGACAATTCGGCAGCCATTGCTTGCACAGCAAAATACATCGAATTGAATGGGTTTTGGTTAATCCAACGGTGTTTCACGGAAACTACACATTTCGCAGTGTCCAATTGTTTGGCACGAACTCCACAAATGAATGCGGAAGGCAATTTGAAGAGTAAAAAAATATTTATGTTTCGTGTTGTAAGATTCATTGTGATTGTAAATTTCCCGAAATATAGTGATTTATTTAGATAAATAAAGGGTTTATTGATGTTAATCTTAAAATTTACAAAAGTGTTAAGTGTTAATTTTTAGTTAATATTCAGTACTATGCAAAACAAGATACTGTTTTAAAGCTATATATTTGCATAAGATATTACTGTTGAAATGTATTTAAACGATTTAAATACAAGTAAGCCAATAAATTAGAGTTTAAAAACGTTTAAATCAGGTGGCGAAGCTAGCCCCGATTGCAGTGGAAATCCTTTGTGGAACGAAGAGGAACAAAGATTGAAACGGAAAGCGGGAAATAGCTCCAAAAAAATAATTTTAAAAAAATGAGAAAAAATGAACATTGAAAACACGAAGGCGCAGATGCGGAAAGGGGTGCTTGAGTTTTGCATCTTGTCGGTTTTGAAGGAAAAAGATGCGTACACATCTGAGATTTTGGACACTTTGAAAACCGCAAAATTATTGGTCGTTGAAGGGACGGTTTATCCGCTTTTGACACGATTGAAAAACGACGGATTGCTCAACTATCGTTGGGAAGAATCGGTTTCGGGACCGCCAAGAAAATACTATAGATTGACCGAAATTGGGCAGGAATTTCTTACCGAATTAGACAGCACTTGGACGGAATTATCGGACGCTGTAAACTTAATCACAACTAAAAAATAAAACGATGAACAAAACTGTAAATATAAATTTAGGCGGGTTGTTTTTTCATATTGATGAAGATGCATACCAAAAATTGACGCATTATTTCGAGGCTATAAAACGCTCTTTGTCAAACACTTCTGGTCAAGATGAAATTCTGAAAGACATTGAAATGAGAATTGGCGAATTGGTTTCTGAAAAACATTCCAACGACAAGCAAGTGATTAGTTTTAAGGAAGTTGAGGAAATTATTGCGGTTATGGGGCAGCCCGAAGATTATAGAATTGATGGCGACGAACCGATTGAGGCGACGTATATTCCAACGGGAAATAAAATTACGAAAAAGTTGTATCGCGATACCGAAAACGGAATGATTGGTGGTGTTCTTGCTGGTTTGGGACATTATTTTGGTATTGATAAAGTTTGGCTTAGAATCTTTCTTTTGATTATGGCTATTGCTTGGGGAACTGGAATTTTAGCATATATCATTCTTTGGATTGCGATGCCAGAAGCGGTTACAACTTCAGAAAAACTTGAAATGCGAGGTGAACCTGTGACGATTTCGAATATCGAAAAGAAAGTTAGAGAGGAAATTGAGATGCTTTCGGAAAAATTCAAATCGACTGATTTTGATAAAATGAAAAAAGGGATGAAGTCGAATGGCGATAAGTTAAAGAATACTTTTGGGGAAATTATTCATTCTATTTTAAATGTTTTTGCAAAGGTAATTGGTGCGCTAATGATCCTTGGAAGTTTGGCAATTCTTGTGGTATTTTTAATTGGCGTTTTGGCTTTTGGAACAACAAATTTTCCAGATTTTCCTTTTCATTCGTTTGTAGAATTAGGAAATTTTACTGATTATCCGATTTGGTTTTTTGGATTGTTATTTTATGTAGCGGTAAGTATTCCGAGCTTTTTTGTTCTTATATTAGGTTTTAAAATTGTTGCGCCAAACAGCAAATCTATTGGTTCTATTCCAAAATATGTACTGTTGGCGCTTTGGATAATTGCGATTGCAATTTTGATTTCTATTGGTGTGAAACAAGCTTCTGAATACGCATACAATGGACGGGTTTATGAAAAACAAAGCATTAATTTGAATCCGAAAGATACGCTTTTGATTAAATTCAAAAACAATGATTACTATGCAAAAGACGTTTCCGATTATACCGATTTTGAAATTTCAAAAGATTCGTTGCACCAAGATGTAGTATATTCGAATATGATTTCATTTGAAATTGAAAAAACTGATGAGAAATTGCCTTTCATAAAAATCAATAAAGAAGCGAAAGGAAAGTCGTTTGAAGAAGCTAAAAACAGAGCCGAAAAAATAAAATACGGATATAAAATTGTTGGCAACCAATTGATTTTAGATAACTATTTGATTACTGAATTGAAAAGTAAATACAGAGATCAAAAAATTGGCATTAAATTGTATTTACCAAAAGGGACTTTGTTTAAAATGAATTCGAGTATGAAAAATTTTGATTATTCTGATAATTCATTTTTCAATTTGCATACAAGTTCTGATGAATATATTTACGTTGTTGGTAATTCTCAGGTGAAATGCTTGAATTGTCCTGCTGATGAAAATGAATTTGATGATGTAGCTTCCGAAGATCAAGATACGATTGAAACTACAACCGTTTCAGTGAAAGTTGCTGGTAAAGAATTGATTAATACAGTTACTAAAACACCTCGTAACTAAAAATTCATAGTTAAAACCTCGAAAAAGGTCATAAATAATTATTTTATTGAGGTTGAGCATAAAAAAAACATCCAAACACCAATTTGGATGTTTTTTTTTCTATTTTTGATAAAAATTATACGTCCAGAAATATGAAAAAGTTTACTTTATTAATTATTGCTCTCCTATTTACAGGACTTTCATTTGGGCAAAAAAGAGAAAAGGTTAAAGGTTCAAAAAATGTAACCATTGTAAAAAAGGAAATTGGGAATTTTGAAAATTTAGAAATTGAAGATAATTTCGAAATATTTCTTGTAAAAGGGACTGTTTGTTCTTTAGAAATTGAAGCCGATGATAATCTGCATAGCGAGATTAACATCAATTCAAATGGAAATACTTTGCGATTAACGACTTTAAAAGAAGTTACGGGATTTAAGAAATTCAGCGTGAAAGTTACTTACACAAACGATTTTAAGTTGCTACTTGCAAAACACGAGTCCAATATTACGGCTATAACAGATATTGAATTGGATAATTTTACGATAAAATGCTCTGATTATTCCAAATTGTTTGTCAATGGAAAAGTTAAAACATTTACTTTGATGCAAAATGACAAATCAAAGGCAGAATTGAATTTGAAATCTGAAAACGCAACAATAGAATTGAGCAAAAATGCACATTTGAAAGCGTTGATTGCCGCTACACAATTAAAAGTAGATTTGTACCAAAAATCAACGGCGGTTGTTGAAGGCGATGTTGCTGAATTAAAATTGAGAATTGATAATAATTCGGAATTTACAGGAATGAATTTGATTGCAAAAACTGCCGAACTTGTTGCCGAAGGAAATTCTACTACAAGCCTAAATGTAGTAACAAATGCTACAATTGAAGCGTCTGGAAAATCAGAAATTCAGTTTTATGGCGATGCTAAAATTGAACTTAAAAAGTTTGCCGAGAATACGGTTATTATGAAAAAAACGTTGAAGTAGTTTTTTAAAAATAAGTATAAAAAAATCCAAACTCATCGTTTGGATTTTTTTTGCTTTATATTGAAGTATATTATTCTAATGTTGCCAAATATCTTTCGGCATCAAGAGCAGCCATACAACCTGTTCCTGCAGCAGTAATTGCTTGACGATATACGTGATCCGCTGCGTCTCCAGCCACGAATACTCCAGCTATATTAGTTTTAGAAGTTCCAGGAATGTTAATTATATAACCGGTTTCATCCAGATTTAAAAAGTCTTTGAAAATATCTGTATTGGGTTTGTGACCGATTGCTACAAAAAATCCAGTTGCAGGAATTTCAAAAATTTCTCCTGTGGTTTTGTTCTTTGCTTTAACTCCATTTACAACTTGATTGTCTCCCAAAACTTCTACCGTATCGTGATTCATTAAAATGGTAATGTTTTCAGTTTTACGAACTCTTGCTTCCATAATTTTAGAAGCTCTGAAGTTTTCACTTCTAACCAACATTGTAACTTTAGAACACATTTTAGATAAATAATGTGCTTCTTCACAAGCAGAATCTCCCGCTCCAACAATAACTACTTCTTGATTTCTATAGAAAAAACCATCGCAAATAGCACAGGCAGAAACACCTCCGCCAGTTTGTAAATAATGTTGTTCTGAAGGTAATCCTAAATATTTAGCAGTTGCTCCCGTAGAAATAATTACAGTTTCGCAATGCAATTCTTTGCTGTCATTAATCCAGACTTTATGAACACCACCTGAAAAATCAACTTTTGTCGCCCAACCATCACGAACATCAGTTCCGAAACGTTGCGCTTGACTTTGTAACTGAACCATCATTTCTGGTCCTGTAACACCATCAACATAACCTGGAAAATTTTCAACTTCGTTTGTAGTCGTCAATTGACCTCCTGGCTGTGTTCCTTGATATAAAACGGGATACATATTGGCTCTCGCTGCATATATTGCTGCTGTATAACCCGCTGGTCCTGAACCTATAATAAGACATTTTATTTTTTCAATAGTATCTGACATCTTCTTTATTTAATTTTATTTTTAGAAGTACAAATGTAAGTTTAAATTGAAATATTTCATATAAAATTTCAGTACTAATTTAAATGAAAAATAATAAAATTCTATTTCACTAAATCTGTTGTATAAATGAAAAATAATTATATATTTGCACACGAATTACGGGGTGTAGCGTAGCTCGGTTATCGCGCCTGCTTTGGGAGCAGGAGGCCGCAGGTTCGAATCCTGCCACCCCGACAAAAAGCTGAACAGTATTGTTCAGCTTTTTTTGTTTTTAAATTTATCGTAGTTAATTTAATTGCCAAAATATTTTTTCCTCCACTACCGCAAGAGTTCTTTTGTAGAGATGTAAAACTTAGTTCTACAATACGAAGAAGCTATTCAGGCTTTGAAAGAGCAAATCCAATTATTAAAATTATTACCGAATAAATGAATGTTCCCATCTTTAGGAATTGTTCTGTTTGTTAGGTTATAAAAATTTTTTCCTAAGGTTAAATTTTATAAAAGATGTACGGCAATTACTAAAAAGATGTACGACTCTTATGTAAAAGATGTACGGCTTTTTATCAAAACTCGTACATCTTTTACTTTTATACTCAGGACAAAAGTATTTTAAGTAAGGATGACGTTGTTTTAAAGTGCCGTTGGGTTGAAATTATCTTAATGAAGTAATGTGTGTGAGGAGTTAATCCTCATAAAAGATCCAAAAACCAATTAAGAATTCTAACATCCATGAATTAATTATTTACTCTTGTTAAATGAATTAATCAATATTGGATTCTTAAGCGTTTGCTATTCAAGCAAATCTACTTCTATCAAATACAGATTCTAAGTTTTCTGGATAAGCAGATGAAAAATAGAGAGAAAATTAAACGACATTTTCATAATTAAATTCATTATAAACAGCGAAAATGAATTTAATTAAGTTTTGACAATCTTGATTCATTACTAAACTAATTTATATCTAGAAAGAAGCTGAGATTATTATTCGTATTTTTATAAAAATAATCAAACATGAAAATTTTACTCACTGGTGCCAATGGTTACGTTGGAAAAAGGTTGTTACCTGAACTGCTTCAATTAAACCACGAAGTCATTTGTTGTGTTCGTGATAAAAACCGACTTGGATTAGATGCTGCCACGCTTTCAAAAGTTACTATTTGGGAAATTGATTTTTTAAACGATCCAAATTACGATTCTATTCCAAAAGATATTGATGTTGCTTTCTACCTAATCCATTCTATGACAGCTTCAACGACTGAATTTGATGTTTTGGAAGCCAATTCAGCCTTGTATTTTAACGGTTATATGAATGAAATTGGAGTAAAGCAAGTGGTTTATTTGAGTGGAATTATTAACGATACCAATTTGTCAAAACATTTACAATCCCGAAGCGATGTGGAAGATATTTTGTATAAAGGAAACTTTCAATTGACCGTTTTACGGGCTGGAATAATTGTGGGTTCTGGAAGTTCATCTTTTGAAATTATACGTGATTTATGTGAAAAACTACCCGTAATGATTACCCCAAAATGGGTTTTAACAAAATCGCAACCCATTGCTATTCGGGACGTAATGAAATATTTGATTGGGGTAATGCATCGTGAAGAATGTTACAATAACTCCTTTGATATTGGAGGTCCAAACATCATCACCTACAAACAAATGATGTTGTTGTATGCCAAAACGAGGAAGATAAAATTATGGATTTATGTAATGCCAGTTATGACTCCAAGATTTTCATCGTATTGGTTGTATTTCGTAACATCAACTTCTTATAAATTGGCAACAAACTTAGTTGGAAGTATGAAAATGGAAGTAGTTTGTAGAGACAATCGGCTTCAGAAAATATTGAAAATAAAACCGATTTCGTATGTAGATGCAATAAAATTGGCTTTTATAAAAATAGAACAAAATTTGGTAATTTCAAGTTGGAAAGACAGCTTGTCGAGCAGTCGGAAAACTGGTGATTTAAACGGATATATTCAGGTGCCAACTTTTGGATGTTTGAAAGATGTCAAAAGCTTAAAAATAGAAAACACAGAACAAATATTAGACAATATATTCTCAATTGGAGGTCAGAAAGGATATTATTATGGGAATTGGCTCTGGCGTTTGAGAGGAAATGTTGACAAACTTTTTGGAGGCGTGGGATTGAGGCGGGGCAGAACGAATCCTCTCGTATTACACTCGGGTGATTCCTTAGATTTTTGGCGCGTTTTGTTGGCGAACAGAGATGAAAAAAGGCTTTTACTTTTTGCAGAAATGAAATTGCCTGGCGAGGCGTGGCTTGAATTTCGAATTGACGAAAATAACGTTTTACACCAAATTGCCACTTTTCGTCCCCGAGGTTTAATGGGAAGATTGTACTGGTATAGCATCGTTCCGTTTCATTATTTCATTTTTGGAGGTATGATTCGGAACATAGCAAAATCGAAATAAGACCACTTCAACAATCTTTGTCAAAGTTATATTCATCAAGTAAAAAACTTTGACAATGATATTTAATATCAAAATTAAATCCTTTCAACAACCTTTGTCAAAGTTATATTCACTAAGAAAAAACTTTGACAAAGGTAAATAAAAGCAATTTGCGACCCGAAACAAAAAGTCGAACAAACTAAGTAATTTACGGTAATCATTTATAATTTATAATTCTTACCCAAATTCCTTATTAAAATCTGCGACCCGAGACAAAGGTCGAACAGACGAAGTAATCTAAGGCAAAAAACCTACTCTTCTCTTGGCAAGAAAATTTCCGCCATCATACAACGAGCACTTCCACCACCACAAGCTTCAATGGTGTCAAGGCTTGAACTCAAAATAGTGACATGCTCTTCCAATTGTGCGACTTGTTTTTTAGTCAAACTTTTATGTGCCGATGTGCTCATTACCAAATATCTTCGGTCATTGGCACCTTTTACTTCGAGCATATTTCCTGCGAAATTATTGACTTGGTCTTCCGTAATTAAAATCACTTCTTTTTCATCGCCTTTAAGGCTATCCAAAACCATTTTTCTTTCTTTTTTGTCGTCAATTGAATCGGCACAAATTACAGCGTAAGTTTCGCCTAAACACATCATTACATTGGTATGGTAAATTAATTTTCGTTCGCCATTTACGGTTTGAAAGGCTTCAAAAATAATTGGATTTAAATCGAAATCTTCACAAAATTCAATGAATAATTCCTCGTCAGCTCTTGGAGACAAAGCGCAATATGCTTTTCCATTGGCTCTGTCAAGCAAAATACTTCCTGTACCTTCAAGGTAATAACCATCTTCTTCGGCAGAAGTATAATCGACAATATTTTCAATGATGAATCCTTTTTCTTCTAAAATATCCAATAGTTCCTCTCGACGTTCTTGACGACGATTTTCCGCAAACATAGGATACAAAGCCACATCGCCATTTTCATGAAATGAAATCCAATTGTTCGGAAAAATACTATCCGGGGTATCTGGATTTAAAGTGTCTTCAACAACAATTACGTCCACGCCAACAGCTGTCAATTTAGAGACAAACGTGTCGAATTCTTGCTGCGCCTTAGCATTTACAGTTTCTGGCAATAAACCATCAATCACTTTTTGGTAATAATTATTAACGGCAGTTTGCTCGTTCATTCGAAACGCAACAGGGCGAATCATTAAAATGGAATTGGTAGTTTGATTCATTTTTTTTATGTCTTAAAGTCAAAAGTCATAAAGTCAAAAGTTGTAAAACTTAAAACCAGACTTAGAACAAATTATATTTTTATATTCTTTACTTTTTTAGTCTATTTTTTACCACAAAAGAAACAAAACT
>CANIFM010000073.1 GCA_947466955.1 Bacteroidota bacterium | reverse complement strand
CCAGAAATGATTTTTGCTCTTCAATCAGATGGTCACGTTACTCAAAACTATGGCGCAACTACTGTTATTATTAACGGAGAAGTAGGGTCATTAGAAAACAATGGTTCAGCACTTGGTGTTGGAGGTTGGGGTGGAGCTTTAAGACTTAGAAAACAATTTGTACAGAAATTTGACGGGCCTGAATTTGCAACTGATGCTAGAAATACTATTTATTCTGGATCAAGATCAATTGATATCACAAATATTTCTACTCAATCTCAAGGGTTTATATTGTCAAAATTCTCTAACAAAACCTCTACAGGTATTTCAGGAACTAACTCGACTTTTGTTGATACAGATTTCCCACTTTTCAGATTAGGTGATGTTTACCTTATGTATGCTGAAGCTCAAATGAGAAAAGACGGAGCGACAAATTCAAGTGTTGCTGCTAATGCAAATGCAACTTCTTTAGGGTATATCAACGCTTTAAGAACTAGAGCACATGGTGCAACAATAACTTCTGCTAATTTAGCATTTATCTTAGATGAAAGAGCAAGAGAATTACATTGGGAAGGACAAAGAAGACAGGATTTAATCCGTTTTGGAAAATACACAACTGGTTATAACTGGGCTTGGAAAGGTAACAGTTTGAATGGAACTTCTATTTCTGATAATTTGAAATTGTTTCCAGTTCCTGATAATTCGCTTAAATCAAACACTAATTTAACTCAGAATCCTGGGTATTAGGAAATAATTTAAATATATAAATAAATATGAAAAACTCAATTAAATTATTAATAGCTTTTATTAGTCTAATATCATTGTCTTGTACAAATGATGTTCAAGATACAGGAGCTGTTACAGCTGATTCAGGTTTAAAATTACTTACACCAAATTCAAGTTTTAATCTTGTTTTAGATGGTGCTAAATTAGGTAATTTGGCAACTACCATTGTATGGAATGATTCTGAAAATCCAACAGGTACAACAGTTACATATACTATTGAAGCTGCTAAAGGAGGAACTGATTTTGCTGCGCCAGTAGCATTAGGAACTACAACAGCTCACTTTTTAGATGTAACCGTGGGTAATTTAGATACGACTGCTAAAAATTTAGGATTAGCGCCACTTGTTGAAGGACAAATGGATGTACGTATCAAATGTTCTACAGGAACTTCAAACCATTACACTCTTAAAGTTACACCTTATCAGCCAAAATGGAGCCTTATTGGAAGTGCAACACCAGGCGGATGGTCAGCTGATACAGAAATGACATATAACTCAATGAATGGAACTTATTCAATGTCGTTAGGTTTAGTAACTGGTGAATTTAAGTTTAGATTAGATGGTAGTTGGACAACCAATTACGGAGATGATGGAAACAATCTTTCATTAGAAGCGGGTGGTGCAAATATTCCTGTAACTGCTGGTAATTATACAATTGTATTAAACGTTACAACTCACTCTTATACAATAACACCGATTGTAAACGCTTGGGGTGTAATTGGAGATGCTACACCAACTGGTTGGGGTAATGATACACTTATGGATTTTAATCCAATTACAAATAAGTATTCAATTATCATGAAAATGACTGTTGGTTCTTTCAAATTTAGATTGAATCACGATTGGGGAACTAATTATGGGGACAACGGAAATAACTTATCATTAGATAATGGTGGAACTAATATTCCAATTGCAGCTAATGGTACTTATTATATAGTTTCAGATTTTGGAGGATTGACCTATACAATAACAAAATTATAATTTTAAAGATATAGAAAATGAAAAATATTATTAAATTTTTAATTGCTTTAATAAGCATTTCTACAATATCTTGTACAGATGATGTTAAAGATAGAGAAGCTGTTGGTGCCAATTCTGCACCTGTTTTAAATTCACCTTCGACTTTAACATTAGTGCTTGATAAAAACAATCCTAATGATCTTGCTACTACAATAGTGTGGGATTATGCAGCTTATAATGGAACGGCTACAGTTGTAAATTACAATGTTGAGTTTGCAGCTGCTGGAACTCACTTTGCATCACCTACTGTTGTTGCAACGACAACAAATAAGTTTCAAAACTTTTCTGTTGATGAATTAAACACAGCAGCTTTAAATGCTGGTTTTGCTCCATTTATACCAAGTTCAATCGAGGTGCGTATTAAATCAACTGTGGGTACTACAGGTAGTATTTCACAAGTATCTAATTTTCACACCATGACAATAACTCCTTATCCAGCTTGGCCTAACTGGGGTATTATTGGTGATGCAACTCCAACAGGTTGGGGTTCTGACACTAATATGGATTACAGTTTGTCAACTCACTTGTATTCAATTACAATTCACATGAATGGTGGTGGTTATAAATTTAGATTGGATGATGGATGGGGTGTGAATTTTGGTGATGATGGAAATGATTTATCATTAGATTCAAATGGAGCTAACATTCCTATTGCTGTTGCAGGAGATTATAAAATTGTTGCTAACTTCAGTTCTGTTGATTTGCCTGGTATGGCTGCAAAACATTATACAGTTACTTTACAATAATAAATCCGCTTTAATAAATAAAAGGCTATTCATTGAATAGCCTTTTTTAATAAATTTTATCTTATGAAAAAAATAGTTTCTTCCCTTTTAATTTTAGTTTTTTCAGTGAGTTTTGCTCAAGTTTCTTGGCAAGGCGGAACTATACCTGAATCAAATCAATCAGCAACTATTTTATTTGATAAATCAGGAACAGGTTTGGCAACTTATACCGGAATAATATATGCTCATACTGGAGTTACTTTAAACGGAAATGCATGGTCAAATGTTATAGGTTCATGGGGTAATAATACAACACAGCCATCACTAACCTTGGTTTCAGGAAATATTTATAAATTAGTGCTTGCTCCAACTATTCTTGCCTATTATGGTGTGACTTCTGGAGTTGTATCTAAAATAAATCTTGTTTTTAGAAATGCAGCAGGGAACGCTCAATCTACAGATTTAATATTAAATGTTGGTGCATTTCAATCTACATTGGTTCAACCAACGGAATATAGTACAACAATCATTAATTCAGGAGGAAACATTACGGTTTCTGCGAATAATACTGGCGGAAATGCTAGCTATAATTTGAAAGCCAATGGTGTGAGTATAAATTCAGTTGCAAGTGCGGTTTCCTATTCATATTCGCATCTTAATATTACAACAAATCAAAACTATGAATTGATAATTTCATTAGGAGGAGTAACGCAATCTAAGTTTTTTAACGTAATGGTAAATCCAGGAACGATAAATCAAAACCTTCCACAAGCAACATTAGTTGACGGAATAAATTATAATTCAGATACGTCTAAGGCAACTTTGGTATTAGACGCACCTGGAAAAGATTTTGTTTATGTTGCAGGGAGTTTTAATAATTATCAACCGGATGCTACTTTTGTAATGAAAAAAGATGCAACCTCTGGTAAATTTTGGTTAGAATTAACAGGACTAACACCGGGTGTTAATTACAATTATCAATATTGGGTGGCCGACGCAACGCCAACAGTGGGTTCGCCAGCTTTAGTAAAAACAGCCGATCCTTATTCAACATTGGTATTGTCACCTTTTGATGATTCCACTATTCCATCTTCGAATTATCCAAATATCCCAACATATCCAAGTGGACAAGAAAGAGAAGTTACGGTGCTGAAAACAGGAGAAACTGCCTACAATTGGCAAGTAACTAATTTTAATAAACCCAAAAAGGAAAATTTAGTTGTATATGAAGTTTTAATTAGAGATTTTGATGAAACAAGAAGTTTTCAAGGGCTTATAAATAGAATTGATTATTTTAAAAATCTTAAAATAAATGCAATAGAATTAATGCCAGTAATGGAGTTTGAAGGTAATGAAAGTTGGGGTTATAATACCGCTTTTCACATGGCTCTGGATAAATTTTATGGCCCTAAAGAAAAAATGAAAGAATTCGTGGATTTATGCCACCAAAACGGAATTGCAGTAATTCTAGATGTTGCGCTAAATCACGCATTTGGTCGAAATCCAATGGATAGAATGTGGATGTCAGATCCTGATGGAGATGGTTGGGGAGCACCTGCATCTGATAACCCTTATTTTAATACGGTTGCCAAACATAGTTATAGCGTTGGAAATGACTTTAACCACCAACAACCAAGAACACAGAATTATGTAAAAAGAGTTGTTAAACAATGGATTCAAGAATTTAAAATTGACGGTTTTCGATGGGATTTAACGAAAGGATTTACACAAAATTGTTCGGCAAGTGATTCAAATTGTACGAATGCTTATCAATCCGATAGGGTAGCGGTATTAAAAGATTATGCTGATTATTCTTGGGGTTTAGACCCAACACATTACGCTATTTTTGAACATTTGGGCGATGATGGTGAAGAAAAAGAATGGGCAAATTATAGATTATCCGAAACTCCGAGTAAAGGAGTAATGATGTGGAGTGAAATGACGTATGCCTATTCTCAACTTGCAGAGGGATATGCTACAGGTGCCGATATTTCAAGAATTGGAAGCGATAGTCACTCTGGATTTCTTGGAAAAAGAGTGATGGGTTATCCTGAAAGTCACGACAAAGAACGTTTGATGTATAGTGCAATGACTTACGGAAACACTTCAGGAACAACACCTCCTCTAAATAATTTAAATAATGCATTAGGAAGGATGTCGGCTATTGGCGCAGTAAGTTTGTTGGTTCCTGGTCCAAAAATGATTTGGCATTTTGCCGATTTAGGAATTCAAAATTCAGTTTATGATTGTAACAATGGAACGGTAAATACAGAAACAGATGCAATCACAGGAGATTGTAAATTAAATACAAAACCACAGCCACAATGGGTTGGAAATTGGCTTGGCGTTTCACAAAGAGCAAAAATTTACAATGATTGGGCAAAAATGATTGACTTGAAGAAAAACAATGTTGTTTTCAATGGTAGTTATACTATTAGTCCCAATGGGAATAATTTGAAACAAAGAATTTATGTTTACGATAATTCTTTGCTAACAACACAACTCAAAAATGTAGTGATTTTGG
This sequence comes from Bacteroidota bacterium, assembly GCA_947466955.1. GTDB lineage: Bacteria > Bacteroidota > Bacteroidia > Flavobacteriales > Flavobacteriaceae > Flavobacterium. Next base: position 7,149 of record CANIFM010000073.1, on the reverse strand, counting down.
CAAATTTTGATATTTCATCTCAAGCAATTGAACCTAACTTTCCCAACACTGGAACATGGGTAAATCTTATGGATAATACAACAATTTCAGTTGCAAGTACTGTGGTAAATCCTTTGACAATTGAAGCGGGTGGATTTAGAATTTATGGAAATCAACCAGCAGCCTTAGTAACGGAAGAGTTTGGTGTGGTTAACAATTTCAGTTTATCTCCAAATCCAGCATCAACCTATTTTACTTTAAATGGCAATGTTCAAAGTGTTCAAATTTATTCACTAACAGGTCAATTGGTGAAAAGTTTCAAAAGTAATTTCACCAACGAATCTCAATTTGAAATTAGCGATTTAAATAAAGGAATTTACTTTGTGAAAGTGAAAAACGAAAATAACAGAGAGACAACGTTGAGGTTGATAAAACAATAGAGATTTTTTATGTTCTACTATTTTTATGTCAATTTCTACTTTCAATCATTATACGTATCAAACAAAAACTGCAATGTTTTTGGAATATCATTTGCTTGAATTTTTGGATATTCAATTTTGCCATTCAACCAATTTTCTATTTCAATATGAAAATCATTACCCACTTTATTAAGAACTGGAACGCCTAATAATTTCAAAGCCGCTGCATTGCATTCCTGCTCGTAATGATTTTGGATTGGAATACTCAATATTTTTTTGTTCAAAAACAATGCTTCGGCAGGAGTTTCAAAACCACCACCCGTTAGAATTCCGTGACAATTTATCAAACTGTCATTGAAAAGTTTTTGGTTAACAGGAAAATAAGTAATGTTTCCTTCCTTACGAATTTCTTTAATATCATTCAAAAACCATTGAAATTCGATGCCTTTTACTTTATGAAATGCTTTTTCCAAACATTCTCTATCGAATGAAGGAAGATAAACCGAAATGTGATTCAAGTCTTTTGGTGTTGCTTGAAAAATTTCGTCTTTAATAATTGGTGGATGAATAAAGGAATCATATTGTTTGAAATGAAGTCCAATATATTTTGGTGAAGGAGCATAATGTTTTAAAACTAATTCCCCCATAATATTGTTTTTTTCAGACCTTGGAGTCAAATCCGACATAAAACTCGCTTGATGTCCAAATTGCACCGATTTCACTTTTTGAAGCCTACACGCTAAAGAAGTTATCGAATCAAAATCATTAATTACCACATCATAATCTGACAATGGCAACGCTTTTGCATCGCGATACATTTGCAACGGTTTGATATTTTTGGCAATTTCCCAATAATCTAAACCGCCACATTTGCTGTAATGCAAACTACATCCTTTGCTTTTATATTTAATTGGAATATCAACATTCAAACTCGCATTATTCCCACTCATAAAAAAATCAACCGTTCCAAACTTTTTCAAATACGGATACAACTGAACGGCTCTACTAATATGTCCGTTTCCCGTAGCTTGAATTGCATAAAATATTTTCATAGAAACGTATAATTAAGATAAAATTTTTGTCATATAATTTTCTACAACTGCTTCTTCTTTAGACTCCAAAAGATTGTAATGTTCCTTTTTATATTCATAAATAAACCATTTAGAATTTTTATATTCCAAAGCCGTCAAGTTTTCAACCCAATCACCACTATTCAAATACATTACCGAACCATTTTCGTTTTTAACCACTTTCATTTGCGGTTTGTGAATGTGTCCGCAAACTACATAATCATATTTTTTATCGATGGCAATTTCGGCAGCCGTAGTTTCAAAATTGGTAATAAAGGAAACCGCTTTCTTAACGCTATCTTTAATTATTTTAGAAAAACTACGCTTTTCTTTTCCGCTTAAAACCAAAAGCCAATTCACAAAACTGTTAATCAATATCAACAAATCATACCCTTTACCACCAATTTTTGCGATTATTTTGGCGTAACCTTGTGTCGAAGAATCAAAAACATCACCGTGAAAAACCCAAGCCTTTTTACCGTCTAAATCCAAAATTAGCTTGTCAACCAATTCAAAATTCCCTAAAATTAAATCAGAATATTTACGCAAAACTTCGTCGTGATTTCCTGTAATGTATATTACTCGCGTTCCATTCGTGGACATTTTAATAATATGCCGCAAAACATTCATATGAGAAGCTGGAAAATAGCTTTTTGAAAAGTTCCACATATCGATAATATCACCGTTTAAAACCAACGTTTTGGGTTGAATTGATTTCAAATAGTGTAGCAATTCCGTGGCGTGGCAGCCATACGTCCCAAGGTGCACATCGCTTATTACTACTAATGGAATTTTCCTTTTATTTTTCATTTTCAGTTTTAACAAAATTCCTACTGTAGTGTTAATTTATTGCATTTTTAATTTTATCATATCGTTATTTATTTCGTTGAAAATCAAGTTTAAAGCAACCTCAAAATTTTTTTTATTTGGGCGTGCCCTCGTTTAGAACGTTTATAGTAATTACAACATTTGTTCTAAACTCGGTCGGGCATTCCGCTGCAAGTCCTCGTCAAGTTCCGCTTCGCTACACTTGTCTGTGGGCTTTTCGCTGCAATCCCTCACGCGGGGAATGAATTGAATAGTCCTGTAAATCTTGAACATAATCAGACTTTATTCTGATTTTTATTTTAAACCAACAATCTCTTGAACTGTCGACAATCTGTCGACAGTTGAAACTAAAAGCCACAGACGGAAAAATGAGAATAACCGATGTTGCAAATACGCAAAATTTGATAAGTATTATTCAAATATGGTTTAGCAAACTCTACTTTGTAACGAGTATATGTAAGTTAACAATATTCCAAAAAAATTGCACATAAAACACTTTCTCAAAAATATTTCTCAAAAAAATTGTTTCTGAATTTAATTTGACTATTTTTGTCAAAACAAATTTTGTCTTATGGAAACATTTGGAGATATTATAAAAACTCAAAGAGAAAGCAAAGGTCTGTTATTAAGACAAGTTGCTTCTTCACTTGAAATTGATCAAGCAATTATAAGTAAATTTGAGCGTGGAGAAAGAAAACCTACAAAAGAACAAGTTGAAAAATTTGCCGAATTTTACGAATTAGAAAAAAATAAATTAATCACAAGTTGGTTAAGCGATCAAATCGCAAATACAATTCTCTATGAAGAAAATATTGGAGAAGTTCTAAAAGTAGCTGAAGAAAAAGCAATTTACCTAAAAACAATTCAAGATGGAAAATAAAATAAAAGTTGTTGAATTATTTGCAGGAGTTGGTGGATTTCGCCTTGGTTTAGAAGGATGGAATAGCAAATCTGCATCGTCAAATTACAAAGAAGATTTTAAAAGTACATATAAAATTGTTTGGAGCAATCAATGGGAACCATCAACAAAAGTGCAACACGCATCTATGGTTTATGAAACTCGTTGGGACAAAAAAAACCATTCAAATAAAGATATTTCAACTGTTGAAATATCTGAAATTCCTGATCACGATTTATTAGTTGGTGGATTTCCGTGTCAGGATTATTCAGTTGCAACAACACTAAAAAACTCAAAAGGATTGATTGGGAAAAAAGGTGTTTTATGGTGGTCAATTCACAAAATATTAAGTGAAAAAGAAAACAAACCAAAATATTTATTTTTAGAAAATGTTCATATTTTGGGAGTTACCTAAAGGTCGAGCTTTACGTTTCAATCTTTTGTTTTTTAAAGAAAAAAACAAAAGGATTTCCTCTTCAATCCCTAACGCAAAAATAATAAATATGAATATTATCGGAAAAATTAATACTCAAAAAGATTTAATTGTTTCAGAACTTTTTCAATGGGCAGAAACTTTTGAAAATGAATTAGATGAAGATGGTGAAAAAACATCGGACAGTTATAATTTTGTATACAATTTAGCAGATAAATTAGAAAATAATACTTGCAAAATAGAAGATTACAAAAACATTAAATTCAATATTGACCAAATTAATTATAACGAAGTTGTTATTAAATTATAAATTAATTTGATATTGAATTCTTCTATTTTTTATTCTTTCTTCTAATTCATCTAAAGTTAAAAAAGCAAATGAAGACCCTTTTTCATTTAAACTAACAAAACAAAATCTAAATCGGGAACCAAGAATTTTTCCAAAATTAAATTCATTTTCAGTTGCACCGAAAAAGAAACCTTTTGGATTTTCAGGTAAATACTTTTTTGTGGTTTTTAATTCAACTAAAATAATATCTTCTAAATAAGTTTGAACAAATTCTGTATTAACAATTTTTCCAACCATTTCGGGAACATAAATTAAATCAAATGCTTGAAGAAATCTATGCTCAATACTTAATAAATCTAATAATTCTTTTTTAGTTACTAAATCAATTTTAAAAAATCCAGTTGAATTTTCTATTAAATAATTTACGCCTTCTTTTTCTGTAACATTATTGGATAATGTCAAAACAAATGAGTGTTTTCTTGACATTATTTTTCAGATTTTATCTCATAATTCTTAAAACTATGTTTTGGATTTATAATTTTTAAATCTAAAAGTTCAGATATATTTATTTCAAATACTTTTGCGAAAACTGCTATATTTAAAAGAGAAATATTTCTTTCACCTCGTTCAATCATTCCAATATAAGTTCTATGAAAACCTGTAGCAAAAGATAATTTTTCCTGACTTAATTTTTTTTCAAGGCGTAATTGCTTAATTCTATCGCCAAATTCTTTTAAAAGAAATTCATTTATCATAAAAACAAAACTATACATATTGTCTGTATTGATCAACAGACAATATGTATCATAATTAAACACTCATTATGCTAAATATTCGATAAAATCTGTGTTTTTGAAATTCATTTTAAAAAGAAATTTTGAAAATTGAAATAAACTCAAAAGCAAAAAGTTTTTACGCAAATTTGACAAAGGCAATACTTGGAATTGAACTTGACAAAGAAATTGAAGAGTTTGAAAAAGCAGAAATCATTGTAAAAACAGTTCGTCTAAAAGAAAATGATTTACCAAAAGAAGATATTTCATTTCCTAATTTCAAATACGAAGAAATCGTAAATCAAGACTGGGAAGATTCTGATTTTGCAGCTATTTTAGAACACAAATTTCTATTTGTGTTTTTTCAATTTCAGGACGATACACTTATTTTGAAAAAAGCAAAATTTTGGAATATGCCCTATTCTGACTTAATAGAAGTTGAAAAAGTTTGGGCAAAAACAAAAGAAATTGTTGCAAAAGGAGAGATTGTAAAGGAAATAAAAACTAACAAAATTGGCAAGGAAATTCGTTTCACGAATTTTCCTAACAAGAAATTTAGTTCAATTTCTCACGTTCGTCCTCACGCAACAAACGCCTTGGATACTTATGGATTGCCGAAAAAAGACAAAATAACGAAACAAAATGAATATACTAAACATTGTTTTTGGCTGAACAATACTTATGTGAAAAATGAAATTTATCTTAAATAGATAAAAAGTTAACACTTATAACAATCGCTAAATCCCCCTTCAAACCCAAAAACTTCAAAACCACCCAAAAACCGCGATAGGGATAGCAGCGGCATCCCGCAGTATTGCTCGGCACGAAGCAATACTGTGGATATAGCGGATAGCCCGGCCATTCGCCCAAATACTAATAAAAACTTAAAATTTGCTGATAATCAGTAGTTTTTCGGGGCGTAATGTCAATCGAATTGTGAAAAAGAATTATATTCGCAGCACTTAAAACTAACACTATGAAAAAAATTATTTTATCCTTATTATTAGGGATTATGCTTATTCCTGCAAGCGTTAAGGCGGATGAAGGAATGTGGTTTTTGATGTTCATTGAACGTTTGAATCACCGAGATATGCAAAAAATGGGATTGCAATTGACCGCTGAAGAAATTTACAGCATCAATCACCACAGTTTAAAAGATGCCATTGTTCAGTTTAATGGCGGTTGTACGGCGGAAGTAATTTCGAAAGACGGATTGGTTTTAACGAACCATCATTGTGGATATGACGCAGTTGCAGAATTATCGACTGCCGACAAAAACTATTTGAAAGATGGTTATTGGGCAGCAAATAAAGCTTCGGAAATGAAACCATCAAGCTTATATGTTCGATTTTTTGTGCGTATGGACGATTGCTCAAAAAGAATTTTGGCAAAAGTAAACGATAAAATGACAGAGGCTGAAAGAGAAAAAGCCGTGAATCAGGAAATTGCTTTAATTGAAAAAGAAAACAATGAAGGCGGAAAATATACCGTTTCTGTTCGTCCATTTTTTCAAGGAAATGAATATTATTATTTTGTTTATCAAGATTATAAAGACGTTCGTTTAGTGGGTGTTCCCCCAGAAAGTTTAGGAAAATTTGGTGGCGATACTGATAATTGGGAATGGCCACGTCACACAGCCGATTTTTCTATGTTTAGAATTTATGCTGATAAAGATGGAAATCCAGCGGATTATTCTACGAATAATGTTCCGTTGAATCCAAAACATTATTTACCTGTAAACTTAAACGGTGTAAAAGAAGGCGATTTCGCTATGATTTTGGGTTATCCTGGAAGAACAAACCGTTGGATGCCAGCAGGTGGAATTGAGCAAAACGTGAAGTTTGCTTATCCGGCTTGGGTTGAAGGTGCGAAAACAGGAATGGACAATATGAAGAAATATATGGCGCAAAGTGATGCGTTTCGATTGGTATATGCTTCAAAATTTGCTTCAACTGCCAATTATTGGAAAAATCGTCAAGGAATGATTGATGCTTTAAGCAAATTCGGGACTGCAAAATCTAAAGCTGTTCAAGAAGCTAAGTTTGACAAATGGGCAAATAAAACTGCAAACAAAGCAAAATACGGAAATGTAATTGCGAATATAAATGCGTATTATGCTTTGACAAATGAGAAATCTCGTCACGATAATTATTTGCAACAATTAATGAGAACGACTTCTTTTGGTGCAATTGGAAGAACTTTAGGAAAACAATTGGACAATTATGTTAAGGCTGACGCTGCAAAACGTGCCACAATGGTTCCGACAATTACTGAGATGGCGGATGGTTTTTTTAAAGATTTATATCTTCCTGCTGAAAAAGATTTATTGAAAGCACAATTGAAATTGTATGCAACAAAATCGGTTGGATATGGAATTGCCCCAATGGTTGAAAAAATTGGAAAAGATAACAATTACGATTATTCAAAATTTGTAAATGCTGCTTTTGAATTGAGTATTTT
>CANIFM010000072.1 GCA_947466955.1 Bacteroidota bacterium | reverse complement strand
AATTGATTCTTAAGCTTATTTCAGAAATTTCAATGTCAATTCTAAAAATTCTTGCGGTTTTTCGGCGTGAAGCCAATGCCCAACATTTGGTATTGTGTCGAATGCAACTTTTGGAAAATGTTGTTTTATAGCATCAAAATCAGAATCTAGAATGTAATTTGAATTTCCGCCTCGTATAAATAAAGTTGGATTTTCAAATCGTGCAGTTTCTGGAAGTGCAGTTCCTATTTGGTCGATTTGGTTATTGAAAACCTCCAAATTAAAACGAAATGCCAATTGTCCGGGTTCAACCCAATACAAACTTTTTAATAGAAATTGGCGGGTTCCAAAATCTGAAATGTATTTAGATAGGATTTCCTCGACTTCAGTTCTACTTGGTTTTAATGAAAAATCTACGGCGTTCAAACCTTCCAAAATAGATTGATGGTGTTGCGGATAAAATTTTGAACCGATGTCTGCAACTATTAATTTATTTACCAATTCCGGATATTTTGTTGCCAAAAGCATCGCAACTTTTCCACCCATAGAATGTCCGATGCAATCAATTTTTTCTAAATTATTGGCTTTGCAATAGTCTAAAACATCTTGTACCATCGTTTCATAATTGAAAATTTCAGAATGAAAACTTCTTCCGTGGTTGCGTAAATCAAGAAGATGCACTTGAAATCCTTCTTGTGCGTATTGCGTTCCAAGGGTTTTCCAATTGTCAGCCATTCCAAGAAATCCGTGGAGAATTAAAAGCGATTTAATCCCCGAAGCGGGAACTGAAACCGGTGGCATAATAATGCTATTTAATATTGTTGTTGCCATTTTTTAAAATTCAATTTTGTAAACGAAATTATGATATTTGTTCGGGTTCGCGTGAGGGATTGAAGCGGAAATCCTTTGTGTAGCAGAGCGGAACAAAGATTGCAGCGCAAAGCCCGACCCTTGTGGTCACGCCCAAATTATTATTTTAATTTTTGCAAATACATGTTTACAACGTTGTCCAAACCGAGATATAGCGCTTCGCAAATTAAGGCGTGACCGATGGAAACTTCGAGTAAATTCGGGATATTTTGCTTAAAAAAAAGAATGTTTTCCAAACTCAAATCGTGTCCTGCATTGATTCCTAATTGCAATTCGTTAGCTAAATTCGCAGCGGCTATATAAGGAGCAATTCCGTTTGTATTTCCCAAACCGTATTCGTGGGCAAAACTTTCGGTGTACAATTCGATTCTTTCGGTTCCAATAATTGCGGCGCCTTGAATCATTTCCAGAGTTGGATCGACAAAAATAGAAGTTCTGATTCCGTTTCTTTGAAATTCTTGCACGATTTCCGTTAGAAAATCCTTGTGTTTTATGGTGTTCCAACCCGCATTTGATGTGATTGCATCGTCGGCATCGGGAACCAAAGTTACCTGCGTAGGTTTTATTTGCAATACTAAATCGATGAAATTTCGCTCTGGATTTCCTTCGATATTGTATTCGGTGTAAACAATTTCTTTCAAATCGCGGGCATCTTGATAGCGAATATGACGCTCATCTGGGCGCGGATGAATCGTAATTCCCTGAGCGCCAAATTTTTGTATGTCTTTTGCAACTTGCAATAAATCGGGAACATTTCCACCACGAGCATTTCGTAAAGTGGCAATTTTGTTGATATTTACGCTTAATTTTGTCATTGACTTATTTTATAAATGGAATTATTATAAATTCTTGACAAAAATACAAAGTAAAACAGGTTGATTTGTGCTAAATTTTGATTATTTTGCAGTCGTTTAAACATTAAACATTTATGTTAGAAATTACCGAATATATTAACAATGATTTCAAGGCAATTGACAGTTTGGAGGGTATCGAAACTGTGAAAGATTTCTTTGATGAAGTTCATTTTTCTCACTTTCCAGTGGTTGAAGAAGGAATTTATATTGGTAGTATTGCTTCTGATGATGTGGAAACTTTTGATTCCGATAAAAAAGTTGTCGATTATCGCTATGCGTTGGGGGGATTTTTTGCAAGAACAAGTATGTTTTGGATTGATGTTTTAGAAATTTTCGCACGAAACAATACCAATGTGATTCCCGTTCTTGATAATTTGAACAAATATGTTGGTTATTATGAAATTACCGATGTCATAAAAAATTTCTATGAAACACCTTTTGTAAATGAAGTTGGCGGCATTATAATTGTTGAAAAACCAATCATTGATTTCTCGATGAGCCAAGCAGTACAAATTGTAGAGAGCAATGAAGGAAAAATATTAGGATTATATATTTCTGGAACTACAACCGATACTATTCAAGTTACCATTAAGATTGTTTTGGGCGGAATGAACGAGATTATTCAGTCTTTTAGACGTTATGGTTTTGAAATTATTTCCGAACATAAAGAAGATACCTATCTTACGAATTTGAAAGAACGCTCCGATTATTTGGACAAATATTTAAATATGTAAGAAAGTCGAAAGTTTTAATGTCTTAAAGTCAAAAGTCTAGAAACGGTAAAAAAAATGTGAAATTTGCTAATTACAATTAATTCCATATTTTAAAATACGACATTTTATCACGTTCATTACTTAGATTTAAATTTACAATAAATAATTATTATAAAAAATGAAAGTAGCGATTTACGGGCAATATTATCAAAACAGTACGGAGCCAATTATCCGAGATATTTTTGTTTTTTTTAATGAGAATAAGGTAGAAATGATTATTGAGGCGGAATTTTTAAAGCTTTTATATGAAAAAGAAATTGTAAAAAAAGAATACAAAACTTTTCATTCTTATAATGAATTAGATTCGAGTTTTGATATTATGATTAGTATTGGTGGTGACGGAACTATTTTAAGAGCCGCAACATTGGTTCGTGATTCTGGGATTCCAATTTTGGGAATAAATGCTGGAAGATTAGGGTTTTTGGCAATGGTTCAAAAAGATGAAATTGCCCAATTTTTACAATTTGTAATTGAAAAAAAATACACCATTTCTGAAAGAAGCTTGATTAGTTTGTCCAGTTCACCAGAAATTTCAGAAATTGAAGATATTAATTTTGCGATGAATGAAATTTCTGTAAGTCGAAAAGACACGACTTCGATGATTACAATTGAAACCTATTTAGACGGTGAATTTCTAAATTCTTATTGGGCAGACGGATTGATTATTGCAACGCCTACGGGTTCTACAGGATATTCTATGAGTTGTGGCGGACCAATTTTAACCCCAAATGTTGCCAGTCTTGTAATTACTCCAATTGCTCCTCATAATTTAAATGCCAGACCCTTGGTAATTCCCGACGATACTGAAATTCGTCTTAAAATTTCAGGTCGTGAAGAACAGTATTTAGTTTCGTTGGATTCTAGAATTGCATCGGTAAAAAACGAATCGATATTGACCATTAAGAAAACCCCTTTCAAAATTAAAATGGTTGAAATTCAAGAAGAAACTTTTTTCAAAACCTTGCGCAATAAATTACTTTGGGGAGAAGACAAGAGAAATTAACTTTTTTCATACCTATTATATACTACAATAGTTCTAATTGCGTTTTTCAACTAAACTAAGTTGATAGAAAATCAATTGTTTTAATCAATGCAAATATAATTTTAACAGAAATGTCTAATACATTCTGTATTCGTATTCAGAATTGTTATATTTGCAAGCTATTTTCAAAAACCAATGAATAGAATTTTTATATTTCTTTTTTGTCTTTTAGGCTTCGTGAATGTGAGTGCACAAATTCACGAAGTTGGTGTATTTCTTGGAGGTAGTAATTACATTGGAGATATTGGCCCAACAACTTATGTAGCCCCTAATGAATTGGCTTTCGGATTATTATATAAATGGAATAAAAGTCCTCGTCATTCATGGAGATTTTCCTATACACAAGCTAAAATAAAGTCAAATGATAGCGATTCAGATTCACCTGGAAGAACACAAAGAGGATATAATTTTGAAAATAACATAAAAGAAGTATCTTTAGGGCTTGAATTTAATTTTTTTGACTTCAATTTACATGAATTTATGCCTAAAGTAACACCTTACATTTATAGCGGTATAAGTTATTTTGCTTACGATGAATTGTTTTATATTAATGGAAAACAAAAAACAGATTACACAAATGGAGCGTTGGCAATTCCAATGACAATAGGAATAAAATCAAATGTATTTGACCATTTGATCTTGGCATTTGAAGTTGGAACAAGATTTACAATGACAGATAATTTAGATGGAAGTAATCCAAAAAATAAAAATTTAGCGCCATTGAAATTTGGAGATATAAATAGTAAAGATTGGTATGTTTTTTCAGGATTTACGCTTACGTACACCTTTGGAAACAAACCATGTTATTGTGTAAATAAATGAATTTAGTCGATATCATTAATAAAGATAATTTACCAAAGCATCTTGCTATCATTATGGATGGCAATGGGCGTTGGGCTAAACAAAAAGGTTTAATAAGAGCTTTAGGTCATGAAAATGGAACTAAATCCGTACGAACTGTTGTGGAAACATCGGCAAAATTGGGGATTGAAAACTTGACATTATATGCCTTTTCTACAGAAAACTGGAACCGACCAAAATTAGAAGTTGAATTATTAATGAACCTGTTGATTAACTCGTTAAGAAATGAGCTTAAAACATTACAAGACAATAATATAAGGTTAAATTCTATAGGAAATATTGATTTGTTGCCAAAATCAGCTCAGAAGAAACTTCAAGAAGTAATTGAGCAGACAAAGGGGAATTCAAGAATGGTGTTGACATTGGCGTTAAGCTATGGGTCAAGGGAAGAACTCATAAATGTAGTTAAAAATATCAGTAATAAAGTTAAAAATAATATAATTTCAATAGACAGCATAGACGAATCAATTATAAATCAGCATCTTTACACGCAAGATTTACCAGAGGTAGATTTATTGATAAGAACAAGTGGCGAACATCGGATTAGTAATTTCTTGCTTTGGCAAATAGCTTACGCAGAATTATATTTTACAGATGTATTATGGCCTGACTTTAAAGAAGACGATTTATATGAAGCAATCATTAGCTATCAAAAAAGAGAACGTAGGTTTGGAAAAACAAGTGAACAAATTAAATAAATTATTAGTGTTAAATAAAAGCATACAATTATTCTTTACGATTATATTATTCGGAAGTATTACTCAGATAGCAGCGCAAGAAAGAGTTCCATTTGATCAAGGAAAAAAATACATTTTAGCAGATGTTGATGTTACAGGTAAAATTAGCTTTAACAAGCAAACTGTAGTTACATTTGCTGGACTTGAAAAAGGTCAAAAAATAACAGTTCCTGGAGAAGAAATCAGTAATGCCATTAAGAAATTAGGGAAATTAGGTTTATTTGGTGAAATTGATTTTTATGTAAATCAAATAAAAGGAGATAGTATTTTCCTTGAATTAAACATTAATGAATTACCAAAACTTACCAATGTAAAATTTACAGGAGTTAAGAAAAATAAAATTGAAGGGTTGATTAAAGATAATGGATTAACTGCTGGAAAAGTAGTAAATGAAAACTTATTGACAACTACCAAAAATTATATTGAAAATAAGTATAAAAAAGACGGGTATTACAGCGCAAAAGTCAATATTAATTCCATTCAAGATACCGCAACTATTAACAGAGTAAAATTAGTTATTGCAATTGACAAGGGAGATAAAATCAAAATTAATGCAATAAATTTTGTTGGAAACACTAAATTTTCAGCAAAAACCCTTCGTAGCGCAATGTCTGATACTAAGCAAAGAAATCCAATTAGAATCTTAAAAGCTTCAAAATTCATCAAGGAAAAATACAAAGCCGATTTAGCAAAAATCATTGACAAATACAAAGAAAAAGGTTTTCGTGATGCAAGAATAGTTTCTGACAGTGTGATTTTTAATAAGGCTAAAAACGACTTAACAATAAACGTAAATATTGAAGAGGGTAACAAATATTACTTTGGAAATATTAAGTTTTTAGGAAACACAGTTTATTCAGATCAAAGTTTGAAAAGCATATTAGGTGTCAATAAGGGAGATATTTATAATGGTGTCTTACTTCAAAAAAGAATTGCAGACAAATCTAAGCCTGATGGTGAGGATATTACTAATTTATATCAAAATAGTGGCTACTTATTTTCCAACATTAATGCCGTTGAAGTAAAAACAGCAAACGATACTATTGATTTTGAAATTAGAGTAACAGAGGGTCCAATTGCCTATTTTAATAAGATTACAGTTGTAGGAAATGATAAAACACATGACGAAGTAATTTACCGAGAATTAAGAACTAAACCAGGTGAAAAATACAGTAAAGAAGATTTGGTTAGTACAATTCGAGAAATTGGACAATTAGGATTTTTTGATCCAGAATCGATTGATCCAAAATTTAAAAATGTGGATTCTGCTGCAGGAACTGTTGATATTGAATATAATCTTGTAGAAAAAGGGTCAAGTCAAATTGAACTTCAAGGTGGTTATGGTGGTGGAGGTTTCATAGGAACATTGGGATTATCATTCAATAATTTCTCGATGCGAAATATTTTCAACAAAGAGGCATACAAGCCATTGCCAATGGGAGATGGGCAAAAAGTTTCCTTAAGATTACAAGGAAGCACTTATTTTCAAACCTACAGTTTATCATTTTCAGAACCTTGGTTTGGAGGCAAAAAACCAGTTCAATTTAGCACGTCATTATCTTACAGTAAACAATTTCTAAATAATTACAGTACTGGATCTGTTGACAAAAGCAAAAGTTTCAATATACTTTCTGCATCATTAGGACTTGCAAAAAGATTAACAGTACCAGACGCTTACTTTGTACTTTCAAATGCGATAAGTTTTCAATATTATGACTTAAACAATTACAATACAGGATTATTTACTTTTGGAAATGGATCTTCAAGAAACTTTGCTTATACAATAGGATTAAGTAGAAACAACAAAGGTGTAAATCCAATTTTCCCAACTTATGGTTCCGAATTTAGTGTGTCAGCTAAATTTACACCTCCATATTCATTGTTTAACAAGGTAGATTATGCTAATTTAGGTAATGAGGAAGCTTATAAATTAAAGAATACAGGCGATGGTTATTTTGATGTTAATAACAATTGGGTTGGTAATGGTGAATTTATAAAAACTGTAATAATTAATGGATTAAGTTCTAAAGTAAAAGCTGATAACTTTGCTGAAGCTGATACAGACCAAGGAAAAGTAGATCAGAAAAAATTTAATTGGTTAGAATATTATAAAATAAAGTTTAAAGCAGATTGGTTTACAAAAATTTATGGTAAATTAGTACTTCGATCTCTTGGTGAATTTGGTTTCCTAGGTTCTTATAATAAAGACCGAGGTTTAGTACCATTTGAGAGATTTTTCGTAGGTGGAGACGGATTAGCAAATTATGCTCTAGACGGCAGAGAAGTAATTGGTTTAAGAGGTTATCCAAATCAATCATTGACGCCAACAGATAGCAGAGGGGCTCAAAATGGAGCAACAGTATATAATAAATTTTCATTGGAATTAAGATACCCATTGACCTTGAAATCAGCAGCATCAATATATGCACTTACATTTCTTGAAGGTGGAGCAGCTTATGATCAATTTAAAAATTACAATCCATTTGTATTACAACGTTCGGCTGGATTTGGTTTAAGAGTATTTATGCCCGCATTTGGATTATTAGGAATTGATTTTGGATATGGTTTTGATGCTTTACCAATTCAAGGCTTAACAAAACCTAACGGATGGGAAACTCACTTTATAATTGGGCAACAATTTTAAAAAACATTAATTTTCTAATAAAATTAAGACATGAGAAAACAATTTTTACTAATTTTGACAATTCTAATTTCTTCTTTAACTTTTGGACAAGCTAAAGGAGTAAAAATTGGATATATCGATATGGAGTTCATTTTGCAAAATGTTCCTAATTATGCTGAAGCAAAAAACCAATTAGAACAAAAGGCACAGAAATGGAAACAAGAAATTGAAGTTAGAAAAAGTGATGTTTTAAAACTTAAAGAAGCCTTAAAAACAGAGGAGGTTTTATTAACAAAAGAACTTATAGCCGAAAGACAAGAAGAAATTTCATTTCAAGAGAATGAACTGTTAGAATACAATCAAAAACGATTTGGACCAACTGGTGATTTAATTATTCAAAAATCAGTATTAGTTAAGCCAATTCAAGATCAAATATTTACAATAGTTCAAGACATTTCTGAAGCAAAAAAATATGATTTTATCTTTGATAAATCCTCGGATATGACAATGCTTTTTGCATCAAAGAGATTCGACATTAGTGATCAAGTTTTACGGGTTTTAAATAGAGCCGAGAAACGGGATCAAATGACTAAAAAACAAATAAAATTAGAAGAAGAAAAAGATGCTAAAGAAGATTTTGCAAAGGAAAATCCAGAAAAAGCAGAAAGACAGAAAATTCTAGATGATAAAAAATTAGCTAGGGAACAACTTGCTAAAGATAAAAAGGCAGCTGCAGAGGCTAAGAAAAAAACTGCAGAAGAAAATAGAAAAAATGCGTTGTTAGATAAAGGAATCAAAAAAGTTGAAAATGTTCCTACTAATGATTCAACAAAAATTAAAATTACTGATGCTAAAGCTAATGCAGACGCAATAAAACAAGCCGCAGCTGCACTTAGAGCAAAAACTCTAGAGGAGAAGAAAAAGAATCTTGAAGACAGAAAAAATAAAATTTTACAAGATAGAGAAGCGGCAAAAAAGGCAAAAGAAGATAAATTAAAAGTAAAACCAATAAATTAATAATTAATACTAAAAATGATGAAACAATTAAAATGCTTATTAATAGCTACAATCTTTTTCTTAGGAGCAAACCAAGTTTCTGCACAATCAAAAACTGCACACGTAGAAGTAAGTGAAATTATGGCAAAAATGCCTGCAATTCTTGAAGCTCAAAAACAATTAGAAAAACTGAGCGTAGAATACCAAGCGGTTTACAAAACTATGGGTGAAGAATACCAGGCGAAATTGAAAAAATACGAAGGTGAAGTAGCTACTGTATCTGAAAAAATGAACGTTGAACGTCAAAAAGAAGTTCAAGACATGGAAAAAAGAATCCAAGAATACGGACAAACTGCACAAAAAGAATTGCAAACAAAAGAAACTGATTTAATGAAACCTATCCAAGAAAAAATTAAAGCTGCAATTCAAAAAGTTGGTAAAGCTAAAGGATTTCAATATGTTTTGAATTCGGAAAGTCTTTTATTAGCTGATGGTCCAAACTTGACCGCCGAGGTTAAAAAAGAATTAGGTTTTTAATCTAACTAACAATAAATATTTAAAACTGCTCAATATTTGAGCAGTTTTTTTTTACATTTGTTTCTATGATTAATAATAATCCTATTGGCTTGTTTGATTCTGGTGTTGGCGGAACTTCTATTTGGAGAGCCATCAATCATTTGTTACCAAATGAAAATACTATTTATCTAGCAGATAGTAAAAATGCCCCTTATGGCGAAAAGTCTAAAGAGGAAATCATTTTATTAAGTAAAAAAAACACCGAATTACTATTAGAACTCAATTGCAAAATTATTGTGGTGGCCTGCAATACCGCTACTACCAATGCAATTAAAGAACTTAGAGCATCGTATGACGTTCCGTTTATAGGGATTGAACCTGCAATAAAACCAGCTGCTCACAACTCAAAAACACAAACCATAGGGGTTTTAGCTACGAAGGGAACTTTGAGTAGCGAGTTGTTTAATAAAACAGTAGCACTATACCAAAACACAAAAATTGTAGAGCAAATTGGACACGGACTTGTAGAATTAATTGAAAGTGGTGCAATAGATTCTCCTGAAATGGACGAATTACTGCATTCCTATATTACTCCAATGATTGAAAAAAATATAGATTACTTAGTCTTAGGATGCAGTCATTACCCCTATTTGATTCCGAAATTAAAAAAAATACTACCCAAAAACGTTCAAATAATAGACTCCGGAGAAGCAGTTGCAAGGCAAACACAAGTTGTATTAAAAGAAAAAATCGGCTTTAGTAACCTTAATAAAAGTAGTCATCTGTTTTATACTAATGGAAATTCATTAGTGCTTTCCGAACTTTTAGAAAAGAAATATACGGTTTTAGAAAAAGATTTTTAAGATTCTTCTCCCTCTTTAAACCAACTCGAATACATTACATAATTACTCGAAATTCGTTCAATTTCACCAGCAAAATCTGATTGATCAATATCTTTTACTTTTTTTGCAGGAACACCAGCCCATATAGTCCCCGATGCTACAACAGTGTTTTGAGTTATAACTGCCCCCGCAGCAATGATTGAATTGCTTTCTATTAAACAATTATCCATAACTATTGCACCCATTCCTATCAATACATTATCATGAATGGTACAACCATGAACAATGGCGTTGTGACCTATAGACACATTATTACCAATAATAGTAGGGTGCTTTTGGTAGGTACAATGAATGATTGCACCATCCTGAATATTTACTTTATTACCAATAGTTATAAAATTAACATCACCGCGAAGTACCGCATTGAACCATACGCTACAAGAAGAACCAAAAGTAACATCACCGATAATAGTTGCATTTTCGGCAACATAACAATCTTCTGGAATTGATGGAGATTTTCCGTTTATAATTTTTATCAGCATATTATAAAAAAAATAGTCCCGATAAATCGGGACTGTTAAATACTTTAAATTAGTTTACTGCTGGGCAATTACAGTGATATTTTTCTGGTTTACAGAATAAATTCAAACCAATTGTAATTTGGTGAAAACCACTTTTATCAAACTGAACGTCCCCTATTAATTTTGTATAAGTATAAGCAAACATAAAATTTTGATAATTTAAACCCAATATTGGAGATATATTTTGTAAATATTGGCTAGCCACACTTGAATTTGCAACATATTGAGCTCCATCAAAACTTCTTCTATAAGATAATCCACCCCAAACTTTACCAAAATCTAATTGTTTGTAAACTTTAAGATTTAGATCAATTGCGCTTTCTTTTGTTTTTTGAATTCTTTGATACATAAAAGAAGGTTCCCACAATAAAGTTTCAGTATCACCAAATGTATAACCCGCATTTAAAATAATTTTCTTAAGGTTATCACTTTCATATTCTGTATAAATATTTCTTTTAGTTTCGATTGCATTTTTAACAGTTAAGTGAGTATAAAAATCTAAATAATTATACGAAGCCCCAATGTCAAAATTGAAATACGATTCTTTTTGAACAATTGTACCATCAACAATTGGATCATAATTTCCAGAATTTATAAAATTAGTTTCGTCTAATTGACTTTGAATTAATACACCACTAATACCAAAAGATAATTGATTCAAATCAACATCATCTCTTGAAAACATGATATGGTGTGCATAACTAAGTTTCATACCCTTCTGAGAATGGTATCCGTTTTTATCATTAAAAAGTATAATACCAGCACCGTTAGAATCGTCCAATCTTGTATTAAAACTTAAAGTTTGCAATCCAGGAGCATCATCCTGACCAATCCATTGTGTATGAGCGGTCAATCTTAGTTTTGCACAACTTGACGCACCTGCCATAGATGGGTGAATTAAATAGTAATTATCCGACAAATAATCAGTATATACTGCAATACCTTCTTGGGAGAACGAAATTTGAGCAATAAACAACAAAACAACTAAATACAACTTTTTAAAATTCATTTCTTTTTTCTTTTTAATGAGAATTGTGCTTTTAAATCCCTTTATCGAATTTGATAAACATAGAAATCGATTACATAGTATGTATAATAATTTTAACTAAAATGATAAAACAACTATCCCTAATAACAAATCAACAATGTAGCGGTCAAATATATAAATTTTTAGGTTAGTAATCAAATTCCCAACAATTATTTTAAAATTATCTTACAATAATCTAATTTCTGACTTGAAATTAAATTAAAAACTCGTTTCAGTTAGCAAAATACACTTAAAATCAATGTGTGCTAAAATAATCAGCATATACTATTCCATATAACCTAGAAATTTGAATCAAATGATTTATCTTTACATCCATAATATACGACCATAAAGTAAAACTCAAAATGACAAAGATTACTATAAAAAATACACAAAATCCTGCAATTCTAAAGTTTGAATTTCCCGATTTCATTACCCAAAACGAAAGTTTTGAGTTCAAAAACATTGACGAAGCCAAAGCTTCGCCTCTCGCACAGCAATTATTCTACTTGCCATTTGTAAAAACAGTTTACATTTCTGGAAATTTCATCGCAATAGAACGCTACACCATTGTAGAATGGGAAGATGTTCAAGATGCTGTTGCCGAACAAATTGAAGAATTTGTAAATAATGGCGGCACTATT
>CANIFM010000071.1 GCA_947466955.1 Bacteroidota bacterium | reverse complement strand
GTTTTTGCAACGGTATCAGCAACGCCAAAACCAAAAACCCAATAGGCTAAAAAGTTGAAAAATGCTGCCCAAACAACTGCTTGAAAAGGAGTTAATACTTTAGTTGCTACAATTGTAGCGATAGAATTTGCAGCATCGTGAAAACCATTTATATAATCAAATAGTAATGCTAATACAATAATAAGTAGTAGTAGGTTGAATTCCATAATTATATTTCAGAATAAATCTGAGGTTTTTAAGAATGTTTTACAGCTATAGATTCAAGAATACTTGCCGCACTTTTACATTTATCGGTAGCCGATTCTAATACTGATAAAACTTCTTTGTATTTAATTATATTTTTCGCATCTGTTTCATTTTCAAACAATTCAGCAACCGCTTTATCATAAACATTGTCAGATTTATTCTCCAATTTGTTAATTCTTGCACAAGCATCTGTAATGTTTTTAATTTTTTTGAAACTTCTCAATTCTCGAACTGCAATATCAATATTTTGACAGGCTTCAAGATTAATTTCTGTTAACTTCCTGATTGATTTTGTAATCTTGTCAACATGATATAATTTCATTCTACTTGCAGCACCATTAAGATTTCCTGCGACGTTGTCAATTGCAGTTATCAAGGAGTAAATATCTTCTCTGTCAAATGGAGTAATAAAATTACTACTCAATTCAATATTAGTTTTACGGGTAATGTCTTCTATTTTCTGCTCCAAATCAGCTATTTTTTGAAAAATAACCTCTCTTTCTTTTAAAGGAAGATTTACTGCTTCATGCAATTCTGAAGCTATTAAAATCAAATTTTTAGACGCTTCTTCAAATAATGGAAAAAACTTTTTGTCTTTAGGAATCAAAAACTGAAAAATACTATTTACATTCATAACGTGTTATTTTTAACCACGCAAAGTTATTTGTTCAATGTTAACTTAACGTTACCAAATCATCATTTACAAGTTAACTAACCGAAATACAAATCAGTTTCTTGAAAAAGACTCAAGCAAAAATATACTTTTTTACGAAATTGACAATACCCGACTTAATTTATCTCACAAATTAAATGATATGTCAATTATATCATTCCTTTTCGTATTTTAGCACTATTAATTACACCCTTTTTTAATTCTATATATGGACATCAATTTCAATAAAAACGAAGATCATAATAAGTTATTAATTTCCAATTTAAAGCAAAAATTTGCCAAAGTTAAAGTTGGTGGTGGCGAAAAACGAATTGAAAAATTGCACAACGAAGGCAAAATGACCGCTCGCGAACGCATTGATTATTTGCTTGACGCTAAAGCAAATAGTATCGAAATTGGCGCTTTTGTTGGAGAAGGAATGTATGCTGAACACGGTGGTTGTCCTTCTGGTGGTGTGGTTGTGAAAATTGGATATATAAAAGGAAAACAGTGTATTGTTGTTGCCAATGATGCGACAGTAAAAGCAGGCGCTTGGTTTCCAATTACAGCCAAAAAGAACTTGAGAGCTCAGGAAATTGCAATGGAAAATCGATTGCCAATTATTTATTTGGTTGATTCTGCAGGAGTTTATTTGCCTTTGCAAGATGAAATTTTCCCCGATAAAGAACATTTTGGACGCATTTTCAGAAATAATGCACAAATGAGTAGTATGGGAATTACCCAAATTGCTGCCGTTATGGGAAGTTGCGTTGCCGGAGGTGCTTATCTTCCAATTATGAGTGACGAAGCTATGATTGTTGATAAAACAGGAAGTATTTTCTTAGCTGGAAGTTATTTGGTGAAAGCTGCAATTGGCGAAAGTATTGATAACGAAACACTTGGCGGAGCAACAACACATTGCGAAATTTCGGGAGTTACCGATTATAAAGCCAAAGACGATAAAGATGCCTTGGACAGAATCAAAAATATAGTTTCTAAAATTGGTGATTATGACAAAGCGGGTTTCAACAGAGAGAAACCTCAAAAACCAGCATTTGACGAAAAAGAAATTTACGGGATTTTGCCAAAAGCAAGAAACGAGCAATATGATATGATGGAAATTATCAATCGATTGGTTGATAATTCTGAATTTGATACTTATAAAGACGGTTACGGGCAAACTATTATTACAGGATATGCCAGAATTGACGGTTGGGCTTTAGGAATTGTGGCCAATCAGCGTAAAGTAGTAAAAACTAAAGGCGGTGAAATGCAATTTGGAGGTGTTATATATTCTGATTCTGCCGACAAAGCCACTCGCTTTATTGCCAATTGCAATCAAAAGAAAATCCCATTGGTTTTTATTCAAGATGTCACAGGATTTATGGTAGGATCCAAATCAGAACACGGCGGAATCATTAAAGACGGTGCGAAAATGGTAAATGCAGTTGCGAATTCTGTAGTTCCTAAATTTACAGTTATTGTTGGAAATTCTTATGGTGCAGGAAATTATGCAATGTGTGGAAAAGCCTACGATCCAAGATTAATTTTTGCTTGGCCAAGTGCCGAATTAGCCGTAATGGGTGGAACGCAAGCTGCAAAAGTATTGGCGCAAATTGAAACTTCTTCGCTCAAGGCAAAAGGAGAAGTGGTAGATGAAGCAAAAGAAAAAGAATTATTTGACAAAATAAAAGCACGTTACGACGAACAGGTTTCCCCGTATTATGCGGCTTCCCGACTTTGGACGGATGCTATTATTGACCCATTAGATACAAGAACTTGGATTTCTATGGGGATTGAAGCCGCCAACCATTCGCCAATCGAAAAGAAATTTAATTTAGGGGTTATTCAGGTTTAAATTACAGAAAACAGATTTCACAAATTTTCACAGATTAATTATAAAATTCAAATTAATAACAATAGCTTTATGAAATCAAAATTGCATTTTTTATTACTGTTTATAATAACTTCGCAACTTTTCGCACAAGAAACAACCACAAGAAAAGATACTTTAAAAGGTGGTTTGCGTTTTGAACGCACTTGTTTTGATGTTTTGCGTTACGACTTGAATATAAAAATCAATCCCGATGAAAAATCAATTGTGGGTTTCAATGAAATTACGTTTAAAGTCCTTTTAAATACTACTAAAATTCAATTGGATTTATTTGAAAATATGCAAATTGATAGTATTGTTTTGAATTCTAAAAAACTAAATTATAAGAGAGAATTTGATGCCGTTTTTGTGAATTTTGAAGCAGCACTTACCAAAGATTCAGAACAAAAAATTCGATTTTATTATTCAGGAAAACCTTTGATTGCGAAACATGCGCCTTGGGATGGTGGTTTTGTATTCAAAAAAGATGCTAATAATAAGGATTTTATCGGAGTTGCAGTTCAAGGAACAGGAGCGAGTTTGTGGTTTCCTTGCAAAGATTCTCAATCGGATGAACCCGATTTTGGAGCAACTATTAAAGTGGCAGTTCCAAACAGTTTGATGAATGTTTCCAACGGCCGACTTCTTGGCAATCAAGATTTGAAAAACGGTTATACACGTTGGGATTGGGAAGTGAAAAACCCAATTAACAGTTATGACATCACCGTAAATATTGGAGATTACATTCATTTTGGAGAAAAATACAAAGGATTAGATTTAGATTTTTATGCTTTACGTGAAAACGAAGCCAAAGCCAAAACCCAATTTGAGGAAGTAAAACCAATGATGGATTGTTTCCAAAGTAAGTTTGGCGACTATCCGTTCAAAGAAGACGGTTACAAATTAGTTGAAACTTCTTATTTAGGTATGGAACATCAAAGTGCTGTAGCTTACGGAAATAAGTATGGTAAAGGATATTTAGGAAATGATTTATCTGGAACGGGAATTGGATTGTTATTCGACTTTATTATCATTCATGAAAGTGGGCACGAATGGTTTGGAAACAGCGTCACCTCGAAAGATATTGCCGATATGTGGATTCACGAAGGATTTACGTGCTATTCAGAATCGGTGTTTTTGGAATGTCAATACGGACTTGAAAAAGCACAAATTTATTGCAACGGATTGAAGAAAAATATCAGAAATAATGAACCAATTATCGGTAAATATGGCGTAAACAAAGAAGGTTCAGGCGATATGTATTACAAAGGCGCTTTAATGTTGAATACCATTCGACACATCATTAATAAAGACGAAAAGTGGTGGAAAATCATTTTGGATTATTCCAACACCTTCAAACATAAAATCATCGATACTGAAACTGTAGTTTCCTTTTTTAACAATGCTTCAGGAATGAATTTAACACCAGTTTTCAATCAATATTTGCGATTTACAACCATTCCAAAATTGGATTTAGAAATAGTCAAAAACAAACTATCTTATCGTTGGAAAGCATCTGAATCAAATTTTATTATGCCAATTGACATTACAATTAAAGGCAATAAAATCCGAATTCAACCAACAACAACTTGGACAAAATCGAAATTGAGCGTTAAATCACTTTCAGAAATTGAAATTCTTAAAAATGATTTCCTTGTAGATTAAAAAAATTATTACTCAAAAAAATAAATAGTAAACTAATAATCAGTATCTTAGATTGAATTTAAAATCAATTATTATGGATACTACAGTAAAAGGTTGGAACAAATGGGCGAACAAAAACACTCATTTTTCATTGGATGCTTTACGGATTACACTTGGTGTATTTCTGATTTTTAAGGGGATTTCTTTTATTAAAAACAGTAGAAGTTTTGAAGATTTAATCGCCCCAGTTAGTAATTTTATGGGCGGAATGCTCACTTTTCATTACATTGCGGCAGCTCACATTATGGGCGGAATTATGCTCGTTTTTGGACTGTTAACACGATGGTGCATTATCGCTCAACTCCCCATTTTATTAGGCGCCGTTGCCATCAATTTCTTTGGTGTAATGAATTATCAAAATCTTTTATTATCGCTCGTGACGCTTGGAGTCGCAGTATTCTTCTTGTTTTTTGGTAGTGGAAAAAATTCAGCAGATTATTATTTCAAAATGGAAAAATAAGCATTGCAAACTGCAACATAGATTTCAATAAATTGCTGTCGAAATCCATGTTTAATATAGAATTCAAAGCCTTTGAAATTTCGTTAAAGGCTTTTTTATTTGGGCATGCCCCTTCGTAAAAACTTCGGGTCAGGCATTTCGCTACAATCTCTGTTCCACTTTGTTCCACAGAGGATTTACGCTACCACCCTTCATGCGAACCTCGATTTAAGATTAATTATGAATTATGACATTCAATTTTAGATTTTTCAAATAACCAAATAAACGAATAACCAAATTGACCCCAGATAATCTCAATTTAACCTTTGATTTGTCAATCTGAATTTATTTCAGATGCTAATTTTATAGTAGTATAGAGACAATTAGTTGTCGAATCCGTAATCGTGTTAGAATGTCATTGCGCGCTTGCCAGCTTGGGCATTATTTCTAATGTGCTTTTTGTATATCATTGCACAAAGTCGGGAGACTTTGCGCAGTACATTGTTCTTAATTAGAATACTTTGCGGAGCGGGCGTATTTATTTGATTTTAATTAATCTTCCACTTGAAATTTCTTTATTGTCTTTGTTGTTTTTTATTTTAAACTTAATTGTATCACTATCAGTTTTCAAAAATTCTATATAGTTTCTGTTTGAAGTTCTTCTTGTTATTCCATTTTTAAATATAAAAATTGAATCTCTTAACTGATATATTTCGTTTGTTTTTTTTATTTTACCTAAAATAATGATTTCATTTCGGAACTTGATTTTATATGTTGTACTTGTAAATTCTATTATGTCATAATTATGTTTATACATTATTTCTATGTCTTTATCAGCAATATTTGGCAAATCTGATTCAAAAAAGTAATTACCTTTTATATCCGTGTCTTGATTTGTTATTGTTATCATTACTAATAAAATTAAAACTAAAATTTTCATATTTCTATTTTATTTAATCAAAAAGAATATTTTCTGAAGGCATTAATTTTCAATTAGATTCATATCATAAACATGTTCAATTTTTTTGTAAGAAATAAATAATTGCTGTAAAACACCATTATTATTTGGTTTGGTAAATTTATGAATACTTATATTGCATTCCAATTTATTTTCATCCAAGCATCTATAATTTGACATTGTAAAATTTGAACCCGATTCTGTTGGTTTTAATTCAATAATTTGATAAATTTGTTGTTTTACAGTTATTATCTTATTATTAATATCTAATAAAATTTCTACATTTACTTTTTCAGGTTTTGAGAACCCTTCTTTTCCATTCATCCTTTCTATAAAAAAATAATTTACAGAATTGTACTTAATAATTTTTTGCGCAGATACTACAGATGATATAATTAAACAAAATATAATAAATATTTTTTTCATTTTTTTTCTTTAAGTTTTTTGAGCAACTTGCTGCTGACTTTTATATATAATCAACTCTAGTTTCACATTATTTAATTTCAAATATAGTTTTAATATTTCAACATCAGTTTTAATTAAAGCCAGAAAATAAAAGAAAAAAGATGAATAATCCCTCAGCCCCGATTGAGGCGGTATCCTCGTAGCGAAGCGAAGAGATTTAGCCGAAAGCGGGAATTGCAACTCCAAATACAAGAGGACAATTCGCTCCAAAAGAAATAGAAAACTTTGAAATTAGATTTGCTCTTGCAATTTCTTGATGATATCTCGCAATTTTGCGGCTTGCATAAAATCTAAATCTTTGGCAGCTTTTTCCATCGCTTTTCTGCTTTCACGGATGCGCTTTTCGAGTTCGGGTTTCGATAAATATTCAGGAATCGGCTCGGCAGCGAAATTCATAGTGTGTCCCAATTCAAATTCTACCAATGGATTTTTGGTGAAGGCGCTGTCGATTTTCTTGTTCAATGCCTGTGGAACTTGGTTGTTTTCGGTATTGAAATTAATTTGTTTGGTGCGTCGGTAATTGGTTTCGTCGATGGTTTTCTGCATGCTTGCCGTGATTTTATCGGCATACATAATGGCTTTTCCATTCAGATTTCTAGCGGCACGACCAATGGTTTGCGTCAAAGAACGGTGGCTTCTCAGAAATCCTTCTTTGTCGGCATCCAAAATAGCAACTAGGGAAACTTCGGGTAAATCCAAGCCTTCACGAAGCAAATTGACTCCAATTAGGACATCAAAAATACCTTTTCGTAAATCTTGCATGATTTCAATTCGCTCCAACGTATCGACATCAGAATGTATGTAACGGCAACGAATGCTGACTTTCGTTAAATATTTAGCCAATTCCTCCGCCATTCTTTTGGTTAATGTGGTTACCAAAACACGTTCGTCCAACTCGCAACGCAACTGAATTTCTTCAATCAAATCGTCAATCTGATTCAGACTTGGACGCACTTCTATGACGGGATCAAGCAAGCCTGTTGGGCGAATGAGTTGCTCCACATAAACACCATCGCAGCGTTGCAATTCATAATCGGCGGGGGTTGCCGACACATAAATGACTTGGTTTTGCATTGCTTCAAACTCTTCAAATTTCAACGGGCGATTGTCCATTGCAGCTGGAAGTCGGAAACCATAATCAACCAAATTCACTTTTCGACTTCTATCGCCGCCATACATCGCGTGAACTTGCGAAAGCGTTACGTGGCTTTCATCGACAACCATCAGGAAATCTTTAGGGAAATAATCCAGCAAACAAAAAGGGCGAGTTCCTGCCAATCGTCCGTCTAAATAACGAGAATAATTCTCAATTCCTGAGCAATAACCAAGTTCGCGAATCATTTCTAAATCGAAATTGGTTCGTTCTTCCAAGCGTTTTGCTTCCAAATGTTTGCCAATTTCTTTGAAATAATCGACTTGTTTCACCAAATCTTGTTGGATTTCCCAAATGGCATTTTGCAAAACATCGGGTGAAGTCACAAACATATTTGCAGGGTAAATCGTCAGTTTTTCAAATTTCTCAACTACTTGCGACGTTTTAATATCAAAACTTTCAATTTCTTCAATTTCATCGCCAAAGAAGTGAATTCTATAGGCATCATCGGCATAACTTGGATAAACTTCCACCGTATCGCCTTTGATTCTGAAATTTCCAGGCGTAAAATCAGCCTCGGTTCTTGAATACAAACTTTGCACTAAAGTATGAAGGAATTTGGTTCGAGAAATGACTTGGTCTTTCTCAATTGCGATTACATTTTTCTGAAATTCTACAGGATTTCCAATACCATACAAACACGAAACCGACGCAACAACCAAAATATCTCGTCGCCCAGAAAGTAGGGAAGCAGTAGTGCTCAAACGCATTTTTTCCAACTCTTCATTGATAGATAAATCCTTTTCAATAAAAACCCCCGTTACGGGCATAAAGGCTTCGGGTTGGTAATAATCGTAATAGGAAACGAAATATTCCACCGCATTATTAGGGAAAAACTGCTTGAATTCGGAATATAATTGTGCTGCTAATGTTTTGTTGTGCGCTAAAACTAATGTTGGTCTTTGCACTTCTTCAATGACATTGGCAACGGTAAAAGTCTTGCCAGAACCCGTAACTCCTAATAAAGTTTGGAATTGGTCGCCATCGTTTAACCCTCGAACTAATTTTTCGATGGCTTGCGGTTGGTCGCCTTTGGGTTGGTAATCGGATACAACTTGGAATTTCATTGATAAATGTGGAAAGGGTAAAAAGGTTTAAAGTTTAAAGTTTAAAGTTGGTTTGTACTATTAATAATATTTTCAATTTCTACTGGTGTGTCGAACTCTAAGAATATAAATAGTATCTTATTGATTTAGAGTGGTTTCAGTTCAAATTATCGTTTTTTCCATTCTTCAATTTTTTCTTCAATGGTTTTATGAGAATAGAGTTTGTTGCTTTTAATATCTTCTTCAGCTTTTAATATTTCTTGATTGTATTCATCAATTTGTGAAATTTTAGAAATCAGAATATTTTTAAGTTCAGGAGTATTCATTATGTATTTATTTCTATCAAATTTACAAAAAAAACTATTGTTGCTTCTTAAAATTTCCAACTTTTTTGTTGTGCTTCACTCAAGAAAGTCCACGCTACAATTCGGCTTGTTTTTTGCCCTTGCGCCATAGCAATTGTTTTTACTTCAACGGCACTGACTTTGTTTAAAGTCTTATACAAACTGGAAAGATTTTCTTTTTTGGATACCAATGTAGTGAACCAAAAGCATTGCAACGGATATTTAGCACTTTCAAAAATCATTTGAGTAATGAAACCCAATTCGCCACCTTCGCACCATAATTCAGCGTTTTGACCACCAAAATTCAGAACAGGTTTAATGATTTTTTCTTTGCTACTTGTTTCCAAATTATTTACTTTTCGTAACGAACTTTTGGTTGCTTCTGCTGCCGAAGAATGAAAAGGCGGATTGCAAATTGTGAATGCAAATTTATCTTCTTGTGTGATTATATTTTTGAAAATAAAACGCGATTCTACTTGAAGTTGCAAGCTAATAGCATCTATTAATTGTGGATTGTTTTCAATGATTATTTTGCAATTTTGAATCGCATTTTCATCAATGTCAGTTCCCACAAAACTCCAATTATAAACTGAATTCCCAATGATTGGATAAATACAATTGGAACCAATTCCGATGTCTAAACCTTGTACGGTTTCTCCTTCAGGAATAATTCCATCGTTGCTTGACGCCAATAAATCAGCGACATAGTGAATATAATCAGCCCTTCCTGGAATTGGTGCGCACAAATAATCTTTTGGAATATCCCAATTCTGAATTCCGTATTCCGAAATTAATAAGGAATTATTTAATGCTTTTACCGCTTCAGGATTACTAAAATCTATTGTTTCTGTACCGTATTCATTGGTAAAAACAAATGCTTTAAGTTCAGGGCAATTCGCTATTAATTGGTTGAAATCATAGCCAAAACGGTGTGGATTTCTTGGATGTAAATTGGTTTTCTCGGTAATCGTTTTTGTAGTCATCTTTCAAATTTCAACACAAAGATAGGCAATAGAATTTGGAATTAACGCATTAATCCAAACACTCCATCAAAAGTAAATCCCCTTCATTGTGTTCAATGGTAACCAAGCCGTCAGCGGTAACAAAATTGCTGCTTCCCGTTCGATAACCAATCGTTAAAGTGTCGTTTTGCAACGGATAAAATAAGTTAGTAGAATGAATTCCTGTAACATTACCAATAGGAATTAAAGAAATAGGAGTTTTTGCGGTGTACCATTTTTCGTATTTTTTCTGCAGAAGAAACACTTTTGAATGGTCGTCAAAAAGCACGATTTTCAGTTTTTCACGGTACCGAACAATGTTTGTTATGTTCGTAATTGTATGATCGGTACGCCTTCCTGTTGCCCAAACCACGTTAACGGCTGGAATTTTTCTTTCGTGCAAATAATCAAATGCTTTCTCCAAATCGGTTTTATTTTGGTCTGGTGCATGGATAATCTCAATTGGATAATGACTTTCTTTGTAGTAATTGGCATCAAAACCACGATCGAAATCGCCCAATAAAACATCTACTTTTATTCCGAGTTCCACCACACGCTCCATTGCCGAATCCAAAACGATAACCAAAGGCGACCATTCCAACAATTGCCCCAGCAGTTCATTGCTACAAGCAGCGCCATTGGCAATAATCAAAGCAGGTTCTTGGTCGTCGCGAACGATGTGGTGGGAAGACATTTTCTATTTTTTTGAGTTGTAAAAGTACTACAACTTTTTTAATTGCCATCGCTTAATAGTTTTGTTTTTTGGGCATGCCCTTCCGTAAAAACTTCGGGTCAGGTCGTTCGCTACAATCTCTGTTCCACTTTGTTCCACAGAGGATTTCCACTGCCACCCTTCATGCGAACCCCGATTTAAAATTAATTATGAGTTATGAATTATGACATTCAATTTCAGATTTCCCAAATAACCGAATTAACAAATAACCGAATTAACGAATTAACAATTAACGATTAACCGAATTAACAAATAACCGAATTAACAAATAACCGAATTACCGATTCAACGATTCAACGATTCAACGATTCAACGATTAAACAAATTAACCGATTCAACAAATAACCGATTAAACTATAACTCATAATTAAATTCCTAATATCATTTCTGAACATACACCTCAAGTTGAGTTTCTGAAAACAATTCAATCTGTGGAACATTGGAAACCAAAAATTCATAAACTTTAGAAGCAATCTTTGGAATGGTACCCTTAATCTTATCTGTCAATTTTTCTAAAGTACTTGAAATATTTTCATCCAATTCATATTCGCTAATCAAATTAAATCTTTTCACTTCTATTAAAAATAAGGAATTTATAATTCCATTATTATGAATAAGAAGATTCCGATTCATTGAAAAAAACAATATTAATTTTATTTCGTCTTCGGATAAAGGGAGGTCAACTCCAAAGATTATTTTGAATTTCATTATAATCGAGATAATATTATTTTCTTGAACAAGTTCGTTGACTTTTTTATCTTTAATTATTTTTTGAATATTTTTGACAGTCGAAGTTTTTTGAAGTAAATCAATTTCCAATTTAGTATATACATCTTCTTTTTCAAGAAATTTAGGGTAAACCAAGTAAATAGAATTAATAAAATTTGAAAGCAGCTCTTCAAAATTCTTATAGTATAACTTATAAACCATTCCTGCATTTACCTTTCGCATAGAGGTATCAACTTTCAACAATTTTCTCCTGCTTTTTTCATAGTCAACTTTACTCCTATTCATGAATAAAAAAACATCATCCATCAAATTATGTTGCTCTAAATAGGATTCAAAAGATTCCAAATGAGAAGTATATATCAAAGAATTTAATAACTCATTTTCTTTTTTTAGAAACTGAATGACCGATTTTGTAAGTTCTTTCTTTAATGTTTTTTGTAATTCACTCATGTTCGTATATTGAAATTATTAATAGATCGTACTGTTAAAGTCTTTTTTTTTTTAATAGGTAGTAAGGCAAATAAAAAATAATATTGAATTCCACTCAATGCAGTTTAATCACACTTTATGTTTATTGGTCACAAATAGAGTTAAAACTAGGCACTCTTAGTGCATCTCGCTTTAGCTTCTAAAAATATTTTTTTACCACAGATTCACTGATTTATTAATTATATTTAATCTGTGAATCTGTGGCAAAATTTCACGGATTAAATGCACAATCTAGCTTCGCAGACTTTCAGTCTGCCAAACCAAATCTATGACTTCCAGTCCATAGTGGTCTAGTTAATTCAATTTTAATGGACTAATTTGAAATGGAAATAGTCAATATAAACATCCAAACGCAACCATTAATAATTATAATGAAACCCCTTCAAAATCAAATTACCGATTCTGAAAGGGATTTTTTAATAAGCAAAACTAGATTTTAAGAAACCGTGTTTTCTTTTGATTTTAAGTTACTGTATTTATAAAAAACATACACTAAACCTAAAACTATCAATAACAATAAATAAGCATCTATTGGAGCATCTACAGGGTTGTCTCCACCTCCAAAATCCCCTGGATCTGGTGG
>CANIFM010000070.1 GCA_947466955.1 Bacteroidota bacterium | reverse complement strand
TTGGTTTCGGCATTGAACGAATTGATTGTTATCAAGAAAGAATTGGGCGTTTTAGTCGATAAAGACGGCTTGCAGCTTCGGGTGGATTTAGAAGTCGTGAACGACGAATTGATTGTTACCGATGAAGACGGCATCCTGTTTTCCTATAATCCGAACAATAAAGAAAGCCAGCGCATTCAGGAAACGCTTTTCCACGAGAAGCAAACTATTATAGAAAACTGCTTGTTTGGGGTGGATATCAACCCGAATTCGGTGAAGATTTGCCGCTTGCGATTGTGGATAGAGTTGTTGAAAAACTCCTACTACCGCCCCCTAGCCCCCGAAGTGGGAACAGCTTCAGGGAGCGCAACGATTGGAGTTCCCCCTTTGGGGGTTAGGGGGCTTGAAACCCTACCCAACATTGACATAAACATAAAATGTGGCAATTCGTTGATAGCGCGTTTTGGATTGGATGCCGATTTGAAAATTGCCCTGAAGAACAGCAAGTGGAACATTGAGAGCTATAAACTGGCGGTGGCTACCTATAGAAATGCCGACAGCAAGGAGCAAAAACGAGAAATGGAGCGTTTGATTACAGATATAAAAGGGAATTTTAGAACTGAAATTGGCATAAGCGACCCCAAGAAAGTAAAGCTAAAACGCTTGAACGGCGAACTGTTTATGCTCACCAACCAAACGGGACTTTTTGAACGAAGCAAGAAAGAGCAAACCGTCTGGAACAAAAGTGTAACTGCCTTAACCGCTGATATAAAAACGATTGAGCTTGAAATTGAAGAAATTATAGGCAACAAGATTTATGAAAATGCCTTTGAATGGCGCTTTGAATTTCCGGATGTGCTGAATGATAACGGCGATTTTGTGGGTTTTGATGTGGTGATTGGGAATCCGCCTTATTTAGTTGTTAAAGGAGGAAGATATAATAATGGTGATTATCCAATTGAAGCAATAAATTTTATTAAAAAAAACTACAAAACAGGAGAGCAACAAATAAATACTTATACTTTGTTTATTGAGCTTTCAAAATATATTACCAATAAAAGTGGGGTAAATTCAATGATTGTGCCTAATACATTTCTTGCGAATGAATATTCAATAGAATTACGAAAATTTATTATATCAAATTTTGAAGTTATAGAGATTTTTAATACAGGAAGTGTTTTTGAAGACGCTAGTGTTGAAACATTAGTTTTAACAACAAGTAAAAAATTAAATAATGGTAATACCAAAATTATCAATAATGGAAATAATTATGAAATAAACTTAATTGAAAACACTCAATATACAGATGATTGTAAGTTTTTAATTTTACTAAAACCTGAAATTGCAAGTATTATAAAAAAATTAAATCAAAATACAAGATTAAAAAAATATGCAAAAGTATGGAGAGGTCTTACTACTGGTAATGATAAAAAATATTTGGATATTGAAAAAAATGAAGTTGAACACAAACCTTTAATAACAGGTAGTGACATTGAAAGATATGGAGTGTTAAAAAATAAAAAATTCGTTTTATATAAACCTAAAGAATTAGACAGACCTAGAGATGAAAGAATTTTTTTATTAAATGAAAAATTAATTTCAAAATTTGTAGGAGACAAACTTTGCTTTGCACTTGATTTAGAAAAGTACTATGTTTTAAATTCAGCATGTATAACAGAAAATCTAAATACTGACATAGATATAAAATATCTTCTTTCGATTTTGAATTCAAAATTACTAAATTACTATTTTACAAATGTTTTCACTGATTATAGAGACACATTTCCTCTAATGAAATCAGGTAATGTAGAAAACTTACCAGTAAAAAAAATCTCCAAAGAATCGCAGCAACCTTTTATAGACAAAGTCAACGAGATTCTCTTGCTAAAAGCGGAAGATTCCAAGACCGACACCCAAGTTTTAGAACAAGAAATTGATGCTATGGTGTATGAATTGTATGGTTTGAGTGCGGAGGAAATCGCCATAGTGGAGGGGAGTTGATTGCCACGTCATTGCGAGTGCAACGCAGTGGAGCGCGGCAATCTGTTGAAGGTTAGTACAGTGCATACGAGATGAGATTGCCGCGTTCCTCGCAATGACGGTGTATGCGACAACAGAATAGCCTAAAAGCACTTAAAAGTGGTCTTGAACTACTTTAAAGTGGTTATACAACTACTTTTAAGTGGTCTTGAACCACATTAAAGTGGTTATAGGACGTATTAAAAGTACTTCCGAACTACTTTAAAGTGGTTATACAACTACTTTTAAGTGGTCTTGAACCACATTAAAGTGGTTATAGGACGTATTAAAAGTACTTCTGAACCACTTTAAAGTGGTTATAGGACGTGGTAAAAGTGGTCTTGAACCAATTTAAAGTGGTTATAGGACGTATTAAAAGTACTTCCGAACCACTTTAAAGGGGTTATAGGACGTAGTTAAAGTACTTCCGAAGCTGTCATTGCGAGGTACGAAGCAATCTGTTGAAGTTCACGGGAGTTTGAAAAGATTGCCACGACGTGCCTCCTCGCAATGACTAGAATGAACAGGGAAGCCGAAAACTGATAGAGTAGGTGTAATAGGAATGAGTTAAGAGCTTAATCCTATAAATGAAAGAAATGAAAGAATTATTAAAATCTTTTTTAAAAACTACAGAGGAAAGAATTAAGAACCCAGACGTTTTGGATATGCCCCACAACGGCTAGCGCGGATTTATAATCCGTGCCCACAAAGAAAATAAAATAATTGTGATGAGATTGCCGCGTGCCTCGCAATGACATTCAAACACGATTACGGATGCGACAACTAATTTCACTCGATACTACTATAAATTAAAAATCTGAAATAAATTCAGATTGACAAAATTTAAAGGTTTATGGAGAAGATTGCGTTCTTGTCAAGCAGTTCAAGATTTATTTTTTTATCGGGTGAAATTCAGGTAAATTAGTAGAAGAATTTAGTATTATTTACACTATATTTGAATAACACAACACAAAAAGGTTAAGATGTTTCTCTTTACTGACGAATTGAATGTTATAAACAATTATGGAAAAAGATAAATTAATTACCGAATTGCAGTACAAAGCCGTTAGAAGCAGCGGTGCTGGTGGACAAAATGTAAATAAAGTTTCCTCGAAAGTCGTGCTTTCATTTGATGTAAAAAATTCAAAGGTTTTATCGGATGATGAGAAAATGCTTTTAGAAATGAACTTGGCTTCCCGACTCACAAACGATCAAATCTTGATTTTGAATTGTGATGAAGACAGAAGCCAACTCAAAAATAAAGAAATTGTTACGAAACGATTTTTAGCAATTATTGAACAAGGATTGCATATTCCAAAAATTAGAAAGTCAACAAAAATCCCAAAATCAGTAATTAGAAAACGGATAAAAGACAAAAAAAATCTATCCGAGATTAAGAAAAACAGGAAAAGACCAGAATTGTAGTTGTTGTTTTTACTTATCTAAATAATGTCCAATGGCTGAAATTATTTCTACCAACACTATCTCTTCATTGACCGAATATAGTATTCGATCTTTTTGATTTATCCTTCTGCTCCAATAACCAAATAAATTATGTTTTAAAGATTCGGGTTTGCCAATTCCTGTATAAGGGTGGTTTTCTAAATCTTCAAATATGGAAGTGATTTTTTTTATGGTAGTTTTGTTTCCCGTTTTTTTATGTTTTTGCAAATGTTCTTTTGCAAGATCGGTCAACTCTATTGTATATTTTCCCATAAATTTTTAGCGGTTACACGAGTTCTATTCGTGCTTTTATGAGCTTTTTCAATCATTTTTACAAATTCAGCATTGTAAGTAATTTCCTCAATTATTTCAATTTCCTTTGAATTTTCAAAAAACACGCGAGTCATTTCTAAAAAAGCTTTCCCTTTTTTAGTGTTTTCATTTATTTTTAAAGTTATTGTTGTCATAATAAAAAATTATTTCATAACAAATTTACTCAAATTTAATTCAATTTAAAAATTTAAAATAGTATTATTATTTTCCAACCATTATTGAACAAGGATTGCATATTCCAAAAGTAAGGAAAGCTACAAAAATCCCAAAATCGGTAATTAGAAAACGGATAAAAGATAAAAAAAATCTATCCGAGATTAAGAAAAACAGGAGGAAACCAGAATTTTAAATTTTTTGAAATTCATAATTCATAATTCACAATTTATAATTAATTTTGTCCCGTCTCAAAGGGGTGCTAGATTCCAGAAATGGATTGACAGCTGAGATTATACCCAAAGAACCTGGGCAGGTAATGCTGCCAAGGGAAATAATGACAAAAATAGCGTGCACACTATTTATTTGTCATAGGAACAATCAATTTAACAAAAAGAATAATTCCCCCTTGTTATTCGTAAACAATTTACGAATGAAAAATGTAATCAAATTACAAACAAAAAGAACGAAACCTACTAATCTATTATCTCTTCGTCTCTTATCTTTTATCTTTTTAAGTACAACTTTCTTCTCTTTTTCTCAAGAAATTAAAAAAGACACTACCAAAATCAACGAACTCGATGCTGTTTTAGTTTCAGCAATTCGTGTGGATTCCAAAACGCCTGTAACGTTCAGTAATTTGAACAAAAAAGACTTGAAAACCCGAAATTTAGGGCAGGACATTCCAATTTTAATGAATTATATGCCATCGGTTGTAACAACTTCTGACGCAGGAAACGGTATTGGTTACACAGGAATTCGTGTTCGTGGAAGCGATGCAACCCGTGTAAACATTACTATAAATGGAATTCCGTACAACGATTCTGAAAGTCAAGGAACGTATTGGGTGAATATGCCCGATTTTGCTTCGTCGCTTGAAAGTATTCAGTTACAACGCGGTGTTGGAACGTCAACGAACGGTTCGGGAGCATTTGGCGCAAGCTTAAATATGCTGACCGATAATTATTCCAAAGTGGGTAGCGGTGAAATTTCGAATTCAGCGGGAAGTTTTAATTCAAGAAAAAATACGGTAAAGTTTAGCACGGGATTATTAAATAATCATATCGAAATTGCGGGTCGTTTGTCGGTTTTGAAATCTGATGGTTATGTGGACAGAGCTAGTTCTGACTTGAAGTCCTATTTTCTTCAAGGAACTTATGTTGGAAAAACAACCTTGATAAAAGCATTGGCTTTTGGTGGAAAGGAAAAAACGTACCAGTCTTGGAATGGAATTGATGGAGAAACGTTAATCAATGATAGAACTTTCAATTCGGCAGGAATGTACACGAATGAATTCGGACAAACACGTTTCTATGATAATGAAACGGACAATTACCAGCAAGATCATTATCAATTGCATTGGAACGAAAAATTCTCAGAAAAATGGAATACCAATTTAGCGGTTCATTACACCAAAGGGAAAGGATATTATGAAAATTATAAAGAAAATGCTGGTTTCGCCGATTATGGTTTAGCGCCCGTTGGTTCTGAAGTTACAACCGATTTGATTCGTCAAAAATGGTTGGATAATGATTTTTATGGTACTACTTTTTCGTCAAATTATAAAGATGAAAAATTGAATTTGATTATTGGTGGAGCTTATAATAAATACGAAGGAAATCATTTTGGAAAAGTAATTTGGGCTCGATTTGCCTCTCAAAGTGAATTAGGAGATCATTATTATGACGATTATGCGAGTAAAACAGACGGAAACATATTTGCGAAAGCGAACTACCAACTATCAAAAAAAATCAGTCTTTATGGCGATTTGCAACTCAGAAATGTGCATTACAAAGCCAATAGTTTAGAAACGGGTTTTGTGAATGATAATTTCAATTTCTTCAATCCAAAAGCGGGTTTGAATTATGATTTGAATTCTAAAAACACTCTTTATTTTTCTTTTGCGAGTGCCAACAGAGAACCAAACCGCGATGATTATTCAAGTGGAACGCCAAAACCAGAGCAGCTGAACGATTTTGAATTGGGCTGGAGATTGAATTCAGATAAATCAAAATTGAATGTTACGGCTTATTATATGAAATATAAAAATCAGTTGGTTTTAACGGGTGCTTTGAGCGACGTTGGGGCACCATTGCGAGAAAATGTTGGCGATAGCTACAGATTGGGATTGGAAATTGATGCTACTTTGTTCCTTTCTGAGAAATGGTTGGTGCGTCCAAATATAGCATTCAGTAACAATAAAAATCAGGAATATTATTTTCAAAAAGACGGTGTTTTGCAGGATTTCGGGAATACAAATATTGCTTTTTCACCAAATGTTGTGGCGGGAAACTGCTTGACATTTGCGCCAAGCGGTAACTTGCAATTTAGTATTCTATCCAAATTTGTTGGAAAACAATTTATGGGAAATATAGATTCTAAGACATCTGAATTAAAAAGTTATTTCGTAAATGATTTGAATGTATCGTATGAAATCCAAACGAAAAAAGTATTTAAATCGATACTATTTTCTGTTTTAGTGAATAATGTATTGGATTATAAATATGTTTCCAACGGCTATTATTATACTTATGATGATACTTGGACAACGCCAGGAACTACCACAACTTTAGACGGCGCGGGATATTATCCTCAAGCAGGAATTAATTTCTTGGCAGGAATGATCTTGAAATTTTAATAACTTGAATTCGATTAATAAAATTTTGAATTTATAGTAAGTATTATGTCCTGCAAGGTTTCAAAAACCTTGTAGGTATATGATTTTCAATTATTTATACCTACAAGGTCAAAAAAAAGACCTTGCAGGACAAATACACAAACTTAAATCTTTGATTATTAATGCAATAATAATCGAACTCAGGTTAACAGTAAAAATCAGATTATCAAAACCCTTGTTAAGTAATTTTCAAGGGTTTATTTAATTATAAATTCTGATAACCGTGCCATTTGTTTCCACACGATAGGGTTTCATTGGATATTCTTTCCCCGGACATTGACCAGAAAACAGGTTGTATTCGGCGTTATCACAGCTGCAAAACGCATTGATACCGCGCACTGACATCGTTGAACACGAACTCATCGCTTGATTTGGACACGCCGCATCATACGCAACATAACCATTTCCATTATTGAAAACGATAACGCCACGAGCACCTGCATTTGGAATATATTTTCCGTTGCTCACAAATTTTAAGCTGTTATACGTTGGTAAATCAGTGTTTATTTCAACGGCAAAGCTATAATTTGGAATATTTGGATTGTGATTATTGAAGGTTCCGCCATCGCAATTCCACAGAAAAGGCAATAAAAGTAGGAAGATGTATTTTTTCATTTTGAAATTTTATTAAAAGAATAGTTGAAACAAATTTAATTTATTTAACTTTGAATTATATATGATTAACATATATTTATTGACTAAAAGAAATAACAACTATCTTTGTAAAAAGAAATCCCGTCCCGATGGGATTTTTTCTATTTTATATAAATGATGAAATTATGAGTGCAGTATCGTATTACACAGCAGAAGGATTAAAGAAATTAAGAGAAGAATTAGATTATTTGAAGAGCGTGATGCGTCCAAAAGCGTCCGCAGATATAGCAGAAGCACGTGATAAAGGCGACTTGTCAGAAAATGCCGAGTATGATGCTGCCAAAGAAGCGCAGGGAATGTTGGAAATGCGAATTGCTAAATTGGAAGAGGTGCATTCCAACGCAAGACTAATCGATGAAACGCATTTAGATGTTTCAAAAGTATTGGTTTTGTCTAATGTAAAAATCAAAAATTTAACAAACGGAATCGAGATGAAATACACGTTGGTTGCAGAAAGTGAAGCCGATTTAAAAACAGGAAAAATATCTGTAACTTCCCCAATTGGTAGAGGTTTATTAGGAAAATCTGTTGGTGAAGTAGCCGAAATTACGGTTCCAAATGGTGCTTTAAGATTTGAAATATTAGAAATTTCGAGAGACTAAATAGTTGAATCGTTTAGTTGTTAAATCGTTTAACCGTTTTTACAACTAAGCAATTAAACAGTTAAAAAATTAAACGTTTCTTTTATGTCAAGTATTTTTACAAAAATCGTAAACGGAGAAATTCCGTGTTATAAAATCGCAGAAGACGATAATTTTCTTGCTTTTTTAGATGTAAATCCAAATGCTATTGGTCATACTTTGTGCATTCCAAAACAAGAAATCAACAAAATTTTCGATTTGGACGATGTTCTTTATTTAGGATTAATGCAGTTCTCGAAAAAGATTGCAATTGCTCTTGAAAAGGCTGTTCCTTGCAAAAGAATTGGAATGAGTGTTATTGGTTTAGAAGTTCCCCACACCCATGTTCATTTGATTCCATTGAATGAAATGGACGAAATGCGATTCCAAAATAAGGTAAGTTTGAGCAAAGAAGAATTTGAAGCTTTGGTTAAGAAAATACAAGAAAATTTGTAAATGCCTCTAGTGTCGAAATAAATTATAAGCACATGAAAAAAGTTGTATTTATTTTATTAATGTTGTTTGTAACACTATCCTATTCTCAGGACGAATACAACCATAACTACTATTGGAATTTTCAAAATAATAGTAAAGCTATAGTCGGATTTACTAAATGCTACGTTCGTGAAAGCCCTAATATAAATTCGGTAATATTGGATTCTTTACAATTAGGAAGTGAAGTAATGGTAAAAACAACATCTGAAGAGCTTTTTAAATTTAAAGGAATCAATGTTTCTTGGGTTGAAATTAAATTCAAAAATAATTTTGGAGAAACTAAAACTGGTTATTTATGGAAAGGATTTTTGGCTTTAAACTTTATTAAAAAACAAGAGTTAACTTATTTAACTACTATTGATAAAATTGAAAAATTTAAATCTGGAGGTTACATAAATGACCGTTTTTCAATTTCTGCAAAAATTTTAAACAACAATCAATTTCTAAACCAAATTACAATAAAAAAATTTCTATCGGAAAGTACGTATTTTGAGAATAAGACTATTGGAAGTTTAGGCTTATCAAAATTACAGAATATATATAGAATTTCTTTTGCTGGAGAATCTTGTGGTGTGGCAACATTGTATTATTATTTTGGGTGGAATGGTAATAAACTTTTGCTTTTACCTGAAAAAATGAATGTTGGAGATGCAGATGTTTATTATCATTCCGAAGAGTTTGTATTTCCTTCAGAAAAAGGTGGGAGACCAGATTTAATAATAAAAAAAATTGAAGAGGCTGAATTAATAGAAGAAACATCAGGCATTTATAACATGACGGAAGGTGAAGAAATTTTTAAATGGAATGGTGAAAAAGCGATTCTTTTTAAAAAAAGTAAACTTAGAAAAAGTAAGAAAAAGCTTTAATTTAAAGCGCTTTTCTAAGTAATATAAGTGAATTTGTAAATATCAAAGAGTTGCAGCTATTTTGATTTTAATCTATTAATTTCATCGGATTCAATTTCATCTTTTATTTTTACAACGTCAGTTATATTATCATTTGGAACCGTCATTGACAATACATAATGTGCAATTTTCCATTTGCCGTTAACTTTTATTAGGGTTCCAGAACCTCTACAAATTTTCATGTGAGTGTCTAATAATTCATCAAACCAAGCTGTATTTTGAGAATTATTTATATAAATATTCCTTTGTAAGGAATTGAAATTCCATGCTTGACCCTTATCAAAATATGGTTTTGAAAATGCTCTAAAAGCATCGTTCTGCCAGTTTTCTGTTGCGTCAGTTCCAATAAAAACACCATCTGAAGTCATAAATGAAAAATAAGTTTCAAACGCTGAGTTTGCGGCTGCTTTATGCCATGAATCTAGTGTTTCATTTATTTGAATTTTATTGCTTTTTATTTTACTAATCGATGGACTGCAAGAGATTAATAAAAAAGCAATTCCCATTATAATGTAATTTCTCATATTACTTTTAATTTTATTAGCTAATGTAATGATTATTGTAATAGAAGTTTTCAAAAATAATTCCCTTTTTTGGATTTTGAAAATCAAACCATATCAAATTTTAACGCTTATACCGAAATACGACCGTTTATTACTTGGTGTTTTTATTATATACAACTTATGATTACTTTTATAAACTTATTGTTTTTTTTGGTTTTTTGTTTGTAGATCCTGTTTTTAATACGCTTGTA
Source organism: Bacteroidota bacterium (assembly GCA_947466955.1). Lineage (GTDB taxonomy): Bacteria > Bacteroidota > Bacteroidia > Flavobacteriales > Flavobacteriaceae > Flavobacterium. Next base: position 2,495 of record CANIFM010000070.1, on the reverse strand, counting down.
TTGGTAAAGGATGAAGAAGGTTTTTGAGGGAAGACCTTCTTCTATAAACAAATTATTGTTTTTTTTGATGTTTTGTCGTTTTTCCTTTATGTATTTGCCAAAATAAATTTATAGCACTTCATTTTGAACTCTTAAAGGTATCTTATTTTTTTAAAATGAGACTATTTTAATAAAAAAAGAATTTAACTTTGTAAGTTCGCAAAATATATTTGTTAAATTGGCACGCTATTTATTATGATTAAAAAATTCTTTTATTTCTCCGTTTTAATAATTGGTTTTACAGGAAAGTCTCAAGTTAAAATTTTATTTGATGCAACTAAAGCACAAATGGCCGGAAGTGCCGATTGGGTAATTGATGCCGATGCTCATAATTTATATACAAGTAACCCAACAAGCGGCATAACCGTCAATACTGGAGGAACAGAATCTAATCCGCAAAGGATTCCCCTTCCTGCTCAATCTGGAATAACTTCAGCAACGCCAGAAACCTACTGGCAAGGAGCACTGTCTCACTGGGCAATTGACTGTGTTAGACAAGGATATACAGTTGAGTCACTCCCTTGGAATGCTAGAATTACGTATGGTGATTTGACAAACAGTCAAGATTTAAGTAACTATAAAGTATTTATTGTAGACGAACCGAATATTCTATTTTCAGCAATTGAAAAAAATGCAATTGTAAATTTTGTAAAAAACGGAGGTGGCTTAATGATGATTGCGGATCATACTATTTCCGACAGAAACAATGATACTTATGATTCTTTAATGGTTTGGAATGATTTAATGACGACTAACACCGTTTTGGCGAATCCTTTTGGGATTTCATTTGATGCAATTGATTTATCGCAGACTACTTCAAATGTAGTAAATCTTCCAAATAACACAATTCTTCATGGGCCAGCAAGTCCCGTTGTTTGCGCTGTTTGTGGAAACGTTTCCCAAGCAAAGTGGACAAGTGGTACAACAATGACATTAAGTCCGTCTGCAAATCCTTCAGTAACAGGATTGATATATAAAACAGGCTCTAGTACGACAGGGACTTTAAATGCAATGTGTGCGTCTGCCACTTATTTAGCAGGTAAAGTTATTGCAATAGGAGATAGCTCTATACCAGATGATTCTACTGGTGACCCAAATGATATTCTTTATGATGGTTATATTACCGACGCTTCTGGGAATCATCAAAAATTATTGATGAACGCAACGATTTGGTTAGCAACAAATTCAATAATGGGTTCTGCTACTTTTGATGTAAGTCAAGAAAATTTTACAATTGCGCCAAACCCAATTTCGGGTAAAGAACTAAAATTATTTTATAAATCATCTACAACGAATCCTTTGATATTTAGTATTTATGATTCAATTGGGAGGGAAGTTAAAAAAGTTTTGTTAACTCCAGCAAACGAAACGACATCTCTAAATATTGATTGCTCGGATTTGATTTCAGGGTTTTATTTTGGGAAGATTCAATCAGAAAATAGTTCTAAAACAATTTCATTTAGCGTAAAATAATATAAATACTAGATAAGTCTTTCTTGGAGTAAATCTGCAGCCTAAAATTAGTTAGAAATATTTAGCAAATCCCGAAAAATTATTTATCTTTGCACCCTTAATTAATAGAGGTCGAGTACCTCAAAATTTAATCATACGATTATGTCTGTAAAAATTAGATTACAAAGACACGGTAAAAAAGGAAAACCTTTTTACTGGGTTGTAGCGGCTGATGCTCGCTCAAAAAGAGACGGTAAATACCTTGAAAAAATTGGTACTTACAATCCAAACACAAATCCTGCAACTATCGATTTAAATCTTGATAGCGCTGTAAAATGGTTACACAATGGTGCTCAACCTACAGATACTGCGAAAGCGATTCTATCTTACAAAGGAGCTTTATTGAAACACCACCTTGACGGAGGAATTCGTAAAGGAGCTTTAACTCAAGAACAAGCTGACGCAAAATTAGCTGCTTGGTTAGAAGCAAAATCAGGAAAAGTTGATGCTAAAAAAGACGGTTTAACAAAAGCGCAAGCGGATGCTAAAGCCAAAGCTTTCAAAGCAGAACAAGATGTAAATGCAAAACGTTTAGCAAATGCTGCTAAAGCTGAAGCTGACGCAATTGCTGCCGAAACTGCTGTTGAAGTAGAAGAAGAAGCTCCTGTTGCTGAGGTTGAAGTTTCGGAAGTTGAAGAAGCTCCTGCTGTTGAAGCGGAAGTTGAAGAAACTCCTGCTGCTGAAGTTGTAGCTGAAGAAACTCCTGCTGCTGAAGAAAATAACGAAGAAGCTCAGGCTTAATTCATTTAGCGATTTATGCGTAAAGAAGATTGTTTCTATTTAGGTAAAATCGCAAAAAAATTTAGTTTCAAAGGGGAAGTTCTTGCCTATTTAGATACGGACGAACCAGAGTTATACGAAAACTTGGAATCAGTGTTTGTTGAATGCAACAAACACTTGGTTCCTTTTTTTATTGAAAGTAGTTCCCTTCATAAAAACGATTT
>CANIFM010000069.1 GCA_947466955.1 Bacteroidota bacterium | reverse complement strand
TTATGGTGAATTATTCCAGCAAATTGCAAAGCAAGGATTTCTAAAAGTTCGTGTAAATGGTGAAATAAAAGACATAACGGCTGGAATGAAATTAGACCGTTATAAAACCCACGATATTGAAATTGTAATCGACCGAATTGCAGTTGATTCTTCTGTTGAAAATGAGAAAAGATTGACTGACAGCATTAAAACTGCGATGTATCACGGTGAAAATGTTTTGATGATTTTAGATCAAGACACCAAGCAAGTTCGTTTTTTTAGTCGGAATTTGATGTGTCCAACCACTGGTATTTCTTATCAAAATCCAGAACCTAATATTTTTTCATTTAATTCGCCAAAAGGTGCTTGTGAACATTGTAATGGTTTAGGAACGGTAAATGAAATTAATATTAAAAAGATAATTCCAAACCCAAAAATATCTATTAAAAGTGGAGGTTTTGCGCCTTTAGGCGAATATAAATCAACTTGGATTTTCAAGCAATTGGAAATTATTGGAGAAAAATTTGATTTCAAATTATCAGACTCTATAGAGCGTATTTCCGAGGAAGCGATGGATATGATTTTGAATGGTGGAAAAGAGAAATTCTCAGTTGCATCAAAAACATTGGGAATTACGAAGGAATATAAAATTGAATTTGAAGGGATTTCACATTTCATAAAAAACCAACACGACGAAAGTGGTTCAGCAACAATAAAACGTTGGGCTTCTGGATTTATGGACGAAGTGAAATGTCCTGTTTGCGAAGGAACTAGATTAAAAAAAGAAGCGTTGTTTTTTAAAATCAATGAAAAAAATATTGCTGAATTATGCGATTTGGATATTTCAGATTTAACAAAATGGTTTCACGATTTACATAATCATTTATCTGACAAACAAACACTTATAGCAACCGAAGTAATTAAAGAGATTAAGGATAGATTGAACTTTTTGATGAATGTTGGTTTGGATTATTTGGCTTTAAGCCGAAGTTCAAAATCTCTTTCTGGTGGCGAAGCACAACGAATTCGACTGGCAACACAAATTGGTTCGCAATTGGTTGGCGTTTTGTATATTTTGGATGAACCGAGTATCGGTTTGCACCAAAGAGACAACGATAAATTAATTCATTCTTTGGAGCAATTGCGAGATTTAGGAAATTCTGTGATTGTGGTTGAACACGACAAAGATATGATTGAACGCGCTGATTATGTAATCGATATTGGTCCAAAAGCAGGAAAATTTGGTGGAGAAATAATCAGCAAAGGAACACCAGCTGAAATCTTGAAAGACCATACTATTACTGCAATGTATCTTAATGGAGAAATGAAAATTGAGATTCCAAAAAAGAGACGTGAAGGCAACGGAAAGTTCTTGAAATTGACTGGAGCAACGGGAAATAACTTGAAAAATGTTACCATTGAAATGCCGTTAGGGCAACTAATATGTGTGACAGGCGTTTCTGGAAGTGGAAAATCGACATTGATTAATGAAACGCTTTATCCTATTTTGAATGCCTTTTATTTTAATGGCGTTAAAAAACCAAAACCATACAAGAAAATTGAAGGTTTGGAGCATATTGATAAAGTTATTGATATTGACCAAAGTCCGATTGGAAGAACGCCACGTTCAAATCCTGCGACTTATACCGAAGTTTTTACGGAAATTAGAAACCTATTTACGATGACTTCTGAAAGTATGATTCGGGGTTATAAAGCAGGCAGATTTAGTTTTAACGTGAAAGGTGGAAGATGTGAAACCTGTGAAGGTTCGGGAGTTCGAACGATAGAAATGAATTTTTTACCCGATGTTTATGTTGAATGTGAAACGTGCCAAGGGAAGCGATTTAATAGAGAAACTTTAGAAATTAGGTTCAAAGGAAAATCGATTTCAGATGTTTTGAATATGACGGTTGATGAAGCGGTTCCGTTTTTTGAAATGATTCCGAAGATTTATAGAAAAGTAAAAACGATTCAGGATGTTGGTTTGGGCTATATAACTCTTGGTCAGCAAAGTACGACGCTTTCTGGTGGCGAAGCGCAACGGATTAAATTGGCTGGGGAATTGTCTAAAAAAGATACAGGAAATACGTTTTATATTCTTGACGAACCCACAACTGGATTACATTTTGAGGATATTCGGGTTTTGATGGATGTGATAAATAAATTGGTTGACAAAGGCAATACGATTTTGATTATTGAACATAATATGGACGTAATTAAACTGGCGGATTATATAATTGATATTGGTCCTGAGGGCGGAAAAGGTGGCGGAGAAGTTGTTGCGAAAGGAAAACCCGAAGAAATTGTAAAAAATAAAAAAAGCTATACTGCACAATTTTTAAAAAAAGAGTTACTTTAGTAGGCTGAAAATTTATTTATTTACTTAATTTTAAATTAAAAAAGTAATTTAGTCGAGAAGCTTAGCCCCGATGGAAGTGGAAATCCCTCGTATTGCGAGGCACGAAGCAATCTCGAGGATTGCAACGGACAGCGGGAAATAGCTCCAAAAAAAATAAAAAAAGAAATTATGAAATTAGAAGATTTTGATAATGATGAGGACAAAATAATTCAGGATAAGCTGAAACAAAAGACGTGGAATGAAATTCGAGCGAACGATTCTTGGGCGATTTTCAAGATTATGGCGGAGTTTGTGAATGGTTATGAAAGTATGAGTCGGATTGGTCCTTGTGTGACTATTTTTGGTTCGGCGAGAACGAAAACTGATGATCCGTTTTATTTATTGGCAGAGAAAATTGCCTATAAAATTGGAAAAGCTGGTTACGGAGTTATCACTGGTGGCGGCCCTGGAATTATGGAAGCAGGCAATAAAGGCGCGAGTTTAGGCGGCGGAGCATCTGTGGGATTGAATATCGATTTGCCATTTGAGCAACATTATAATCCATATATTGACAGAGATAAAAACTTGAATTTTGATTATTTCTTTGTGAGAAAAGTAATGTTTGTGAAATATTCTCAAGGATTTGTAATTATGCCAGGTGGATTTGGAACTTTGGATGAAATGTTTGAGGCAATTACCTTAATTCAGACGAAAAAAATAGGAAAATTCCCAATAATATTGGTCGGAAGATCGTTTTGGTCGGGCTTGATGGAGTGGATAAAAACGGTTTTGATTGAGCAATATAACAATGTGAGTCCCGAAGATTTGAAGTTAATTAAGATTGTAGATACTGAAGATGAAGTCATTGAGGTGTTGGATACCTTCTATAAAAAATATAATTTATCACCTAATTTTTAAATGTAAAGCTGTCTCAAAAACAGCTTTATTTTTTTGGGATAATTGGTAAATTAATGCGTCAAAAATTGTAAATTGGATATTAATAATAAAATTGATTTTGAAATCCTATTTTAAAATATTTACTTTCCTTTCGGTGTTATTTGTTTCGGCAAAAAGCTTTGCGCAACACCATTCTCAAATTATTGTGGAAGTTAATATGGCGGCAAAAACGCTAAATATTCAACAAGAAATCACTTATTTTAATCAATCCGAAGACACGCTAAAAGCGATTGTTTTGAACGATTGGATTCACGCATATTCTTCAAGAAATACGGCTTTAGCAGAACGATTTTCAGATGAATTTTACAGAGAATTTCATTTGGCGAGTGAAAAAGAACGTGGAAGCACGAACAATTTAACGATTATTGACAATTCAAATTTATTTTTATCGTGGAAAAGACCAAAAAATAATTCCGATTTTATAGCTGTTGAATTGAGAACTAAATTGAATCCGAATCAAAAAATTGTTTTGCATCTTACGTATTCGGTTAAAATTCCGAGTGATAAATTCACGAAATATGGCTATTCTGAAGATGGCGGAATGAATTTGAAAAACTGGTTCCTTACCCCTGCCCGATTTGAAAATCACGATTTTGTTCAATATGACAATAATAATTTGGATGATATTTCGAATGCGGTTTCAGATTTTGATATTGATTTAAAAATTCCAAAAAACCTATTTGCAACAACAGATTTGAGTAGCAGAAAAGTTGATGCCAATACCCTGTTTTCAAATTATATTTTAGATGGAAAAAACAGAACCGATTTCAGTCTTTACATAGAACCAAAAATTAGTTTTTATAGCTATAAAAATAGCATTGTAAATGTTGCCATTAATTTAAAAGAATCAAAGATTAATACCATTCAAGAAGCTGTGATTGTTGATAAAGTTGTTTCTTTTGTCGATGAATTAATTGGTCATTATCCTTTTGAAAAAATCACTGTTTCGCAGGCCGATTATGAGCGAAATCCGTTTTACGGACTCAATCAATTGCCTTCGTTTTTGAGTCCATTTCCAGATGAATTTATATTTGAAATTAAGTTCCTAAAGACGTATTTGAATAATTATTTGAAAAACAGTTTGCATTTGAATCCACGAAAAGACAATTGGATTTACGATGGGATTCAGGTTTATGCGATGATGAAATATATTGATGAAAATCATCCTGATATGAAAATGTTAGGATCCTTATCAACTTATAAATTATTGAAAGGTTTCAATTTGACAAATATCAATTTTAATGAACAATACAGTTATTTTTATATGCTGATGGCGAGAAAAAATTTAGATCAACCGCTTGGAAATCCTAAAAATACTCTAATCAAATTCAACGAACAAATAGCCAGTAAATACAGAGCAGGATTGAGTTTTCGCTACTTGGACGATTATTTAGGAGAAGGTACAATTCCAACAAGTCTTCATCAGTTTTATGATACTTACAAAGGTAAACAAGTTGAACGATTGGATTTTGAAACTATTATTAAAGCAAATTCAAAGAAAGAAATTGATTGGTTTTTCAAAACAATTATCGATTCCAGAGACATCATAGATTATAAGTTTTCAAAGGTTTCAAAAACAAAAGACAGTATTACTTTTTCCATAAATAATAAAACTGGAGTTATCGTTCCAATTCCAGTTTATGGCGTTAAAAAGGATGAAATTGTATTTAAGAAATGGATTGATTCAAAAAACATAGACAGCACTTTTACGATTGACAGAAAAAATGTGGATAAGATTGTTTTGAATTATAAAAATGAAGTTCCAGAATATAATTTGAGAAATAATTGGAAATCATTGAAAGGATTTTATCCGAATAATCGACCAATAAAATTCACATTTATGAAGGATTTGGAAGATCCCTATTACAATCAAATATTATATGTTCCAACATTAACCTATAATTTATATGATGGATTATCGCCAGGTTTAAGGCTTCATAATAAAACTATATTAGACAAATCCTTTACATTTGATGTAAATCCAGCGTATTCTACCACTTCAAGATCTTTGTCTGGCGGGGCTTCTTTTGATATAAATAAAAATTATAGAGAAGGGAATTTATACAATATTAGATATTCAATGTCTGGGGATTATTTTCATTATGCGCCAGATGCAACCTATCAAAAATTAAATCCATCGGTTCAATTTAGATTTAGAGAAAGTGATTATAGAGACAATAGAAAACAAATGATATTGATTCGTCAAGTATTGGTAAATAGAGAAAAAAGTAATTTTATTACGGATAATACAACCGAAAATTATTCTGTTTTTAATATCAAATATTTGAATACAAAAACAGAAGTTGTCAACCATTTTAATTTAATTACTGATTTTCAAATGTCTTCAAAATTCGGAAAATTATCAGGTGAAATACAGTTTAGGAAATTATTTGATGACAATCGGGAATTAAGTTTGCGTTTTTATGCGGGGAGTTTTCTGTTCAATGAAACAAATTCTAATTTCTTTAGTTTTGCTTTGGATCGACCAACAGATTATTTATTTGATTATAATTATTATGGAAGATCTGAAAGTACTGGTTTTTTTAGTCAACAATTTATAATGGCAGACGGTGGATTCAAGTCAAAATTGGATACACCATTTGCAAATCAATGGATTACAACAACGAATGCAAGCTATACAATTTGGAATTTTGTTGAAGCTTATAGTGATTTTGGATTGCTGAAAAATAAATTCAAAGACCCAAAATTCGTTTATGATAGTGGTATTCGATTAAATTTGGTAACCAATTATTTTGAATTTTACTTTCCCGTTTATTCAAATAATGGTTGGGAAGTTTCTCAGTATAGGTACAGCGAAAAAATTCGATTTGTAATAACATTTGACCCTAAATTATTGATTAATCTTTTCACAAGAAAATGGTTCTAAGTCATTCCTTTATGTTAAATTCATTAAAATATATTCAATGTAATCCTATTTTATATAATAATTAAATAAAATACATCTAGTTATTGGCATTATTTTTATTGATAATTTAATTATATTTTATTTAAAGTACTATGTAAATACATAGATTTTACATATTTTTGTTAAAATTTCCAACAAAGAACTAATTATGAAACAATCAGAAACTGCAGCATTGACTTTTGAAGATTTTAAAATCGAGGTTTTAAACGATTATAAAATTGCGTGTATTAGTCGGGAATGCAGTTTGTTAGGAAGACGTGAAGTGCTTACTGGTAAGGCAAAGTTTGGCATTTTTGGTGACGGAAAAGAAGTACCGCAATTGGCGATGGCAAAGGCATTTCAAAAAGGAGATTTTAGATCTGGATATTACCGAGACCAAACTTTTATGATGGCAATTGGACATTTAACAATTCAGCAATTTTTTGCAGGTTTGTACGGACATACTGACATTGAACACGATCCAATGAGTGCAGGACGTCAAATGGGTGGACACTTTGCAACACATTCACTTGATGAAAATGGGGATTGGAATGATTTAACGCAACAAAAAAATTCAAGTGCCGACATTTCCCCAACTGCGGGTCAAATGCCGAGATTACTTGGATTGGCGCAAGCCTCAAAAATATATAGAAACGTTAAGGGATTAGAAGATAAAACTAAATTTTCTATCAATGGAAATGAAGTGGCTTGGGGAACAATTGGCAATGCTTCAACTTCAGAAGGATTGTTTTTTGAAACTATAAATGCTGCTGGAGTGCTTCAAGTTCCTGTAGTTATGAGTGTTTGGGATGATGAATACGGAATTTCGGTTCACGCAAAATACCAAACTACAAAAGAAAATATTTCAGAAATATTAAAGGGTTTCCAACGAGATATTAATAATGAAGGCTATGAAATTTTGACTGTAAAAGGTTGGGATTACCCAAGTTTGATAGACGTTTATCAAAAAGCAGCCAAAATAGCAAGAGAAGAACATGTTCCCGTTTTGATTCATGTTCGAGAATTGACTCAACCACAAGGACATTCCACTTCAGGTTCTCACGAAAGGTATAAAAATGCCGAAAGATTGGAATGGGAAGCAGATTTTGATTGTTTGAAACAAATGAAAAAATGGTTGATTGAAAATGGATTTTCCACAGAAGAAAATCTTGAATCTATAGCAAGTCAAGCCAAAAAAGACGTTTTAGAAGGAAAGAAAGCCGCTTGGAATGCATTTGTTTCACCTATAAAAGCCGAACAATTAGAATTAGTAAACTTACTTAAAGAAATAGGCAAGTCTTCAAAAAACAGTGCTTTCATAGAACAATTTGCAAGTGATTTGGCTGCAATAAAAGAGCCGCTTAGAAAAGACGTCCTCTCGACAGCAAGAAAAATTTTAAGAAAAATAGTTGCTGAAAGCGATAAAAGTAAATTGGCAAAATGGATTACGGATATCACTTTAAAAGTTCAACCTAAATTCAGTTCTCATTTATATTCCGAATCAAAGGAAAATGTATATTCTGTTAAAGAAGTACTTCCCGAATTTGATGAAAACTCAGTTGAAGTTGACGCAAGAATGATTTTAAGAGATAATTTTGATGCTCTTTTTACAAAATTTCCAGAAGTATTAGTTTTTGGTGAAGATGCTGGAAATATTGGTGATGTAAATCAAGGTTTGGAAGGAATGCAAGAGAAATACGGTGCGCTTCGAGTTGCCGATGTTGGTATTAGAGAGGCTTCAATAATTGGTCAAGGAATTGGAATGGCGATGCGTGGATTGCGTCCAATTGCGGAAATTCAATATTTAGATTATCTTTTATATGGTATCCAAATAATGAGTGATGACTTGGCAACGCTGCAATACAGAACTGCAGGACGTCAGAAAGCACCATTGATAATTAGAACACGAGGTCACCGATTAGAAGGAATTTGGCACGCAGGTTCTCCGATGGGAATGATTGTAAATGCGTTACGAGGAATTCCTATTTTGGTTCCTAGAAATATGACAAAAGCAGCGGGTTTTTATAATACTTTACTGGCAACAGATGAACCAGCATTGGTAATAGAATGTTTGAATGGATACCGTTTAAAAGAGAAAATGCCATTAAATCTGGGCGAATTTAAAACTCCGATTGGCGTTGTAGAAACCATTAAAGAAGGGAAAGACATTACTGTAGTTTCTTACGGCTCTACATTACGATTAGTAGAACAAGCTGCAAAAGAATTGATGGAAATTGGAATTGATGTTGAAATTATTGATGTTCAATCACTATTACCATTCGATATCAATCACGATATTTTGAAAAGTATCTCTAAAACAAATCGATTATTGGTGGTTGATGAAGATGTTCCTGGTGGTGGTTCTGCATATATTCTACAACAAATTTTAGAAGTTCAAAAAGGATATTTTCAATTGGACAACCAACCAAAAACACTAACTTCTCAATCTCACCGACCTGCTTATGGAACTGATGGGGATTATTTTTCAAAACCATCCGCAGAAGATATTTATGAAAAAATATATGAAATGATGAGTGAAGATAACTCTTTGAAATATCCAAGTTTATACTAATGATAAAAATTAAATTCATCACTTATTCAATATAAACTTGCAATTTACTTTACAGGTAATTCTCATTATATATTACTAAATTGTTTTTTTTTATAAAAAAAAATGTAATATTTAAAACTAAATATTATATTTGTCGAAAATTTTACAAAAAAAATCAATCCCTCTGATTATGAAAAAAATTATCTTAATTAATTTTTTGGCACTTACTTATATTAGTAATTATGCTCAAACAAACAAAAACTCAGTAGACAGAAGCAATTCTACTGAAACAAAGGAAGTAGTTTCAAGCTACAATAAATGGTCTCTTGAATTTAGTTCAGGACAAAGCAAAGGAGTAAAGCCTTATACTCCAGGTTATTACTCTAGTAAATCTAACACATTTATTGGGAATTTTAATTTCAATAACTTTAATTTAGGCGTTCGTTATATGTTCAGTCCTAAATTTGGCTTAAAAGCTACTTTGTCTTCGGATAAATTAGCTAATGCATCAGATACAGATAGCAAGAAATTTGAAACACAACAATACAGATTTGGTGTTGAAGGTGTAGTTAATGCATGTAGATTATTTGATATTCAAGATCAATTAGGGTCATTCAGCTTGTTAATTCATGGTGGAGTTCAAATGTCAAGTTTAACACCTAAATTAGATACAGGAATTGACATTCCAACAGGATTATTTTCGAATTATAACAATACTGAACACAATATTGGTGTAATTTACGGAGTAACTCCTGAATACAAAATAACTAAAAAAATTGCTATTACAATTGATTTTAGTGTTTTATCTAATTTTAGACAACACTATGCATGGGATGGTCATACTTCTGATCCAAACAATAATCTAGCTGGACAAATGATAAGTGGCGGTTTTGGAGTTAGTTACTCTTTTGGAAGCAAAGAAATTCATGGAGACTGGGCTAAAATCATCAGTAAAGAAGAAGCTAAAATAGAAGCATTACAAAAGAAAATTGCCGATATTGAAACTTTAATGAATGATACTGATAAAGATGGTGTGCCAGATTATTTAGATACAGAAAACAGTTCAATTGCTGGAGTTGCAGTTGATACAAGAGGTAAAATGGTAGATTTAAATAAAAACAGTGTTCCAGATGAACTTGAAAAATATTTAGCAAATGGATATGTAGATAAATCTACATTTAGTAAATCAACTGAAGTTTTAGATGCTGATTTCATAAAAAAACTAATTAATGGCGGATATGTTACAACATATTTCGAAACAAATAAATCCACTCCAACAAATGTTTCTACTGAAGGAATTGATTTTATTTTATCATATTTAAGAAACAATCCAACAGCATCTGTTGATGTTATTGGGAACTCAGACGAAATAGGTAATGCAAATTATAATAACAAATTAGCAATCGCAAGAGCTACTAGTGTTAAAGATACATTGGTAAAAGCTGGAATAGATGCATCAAGATTAAATGTTATTTCTAAAGGTGAAGACAAAACTGTTGATGTTTCATCTGACAACGCAAGACGTTTAGTAAGAAGAGTTACATTTAGAGTTAAATAATTCTTTTACCTTTTAATTTTAATCCGCTATAGAAATATAGCGGATTTTTTCTTTACAATAAATTCATAAAAACCATTACAGAATCTCATTCTTAATATTAAATATTTTGGTAGAATTGAATTTATTCAAGAATTTAAAAAACCATAAAAAAGTTTCTATCTACAAGTAGCAATCCTTATATTTGCATTCTCATAAAATTAACAAATGAAAATATCATACAACTGGTTAAAACAATTCATTAAAACTGATTTAAATTCAGAAGATACCGCCGCAATTTTAACCGATTTAGGATTAGAAGTAGAAGGAGTTGAAAAATATGAAAGTTTAAAAGGTGGTTTAGAAGGTGTTGTAATTGGTCACGTTTTAACTTGCGTACAACATACAAATGCCGATAAATTAAAAGTCACGACCGTTGATATTGGTACAGGAACTCCAATTCAGATAGTTTGCGGCGCTTCAAACGTTGGTGTGGGGCAAAAAGTTCCCGTTGCTACAATTGGAACCAAATTATATGACAAAGAAGGAAACTCATTTGAAATAAAAAAAGGAAAAATTCGTGGCGAAGAAAGTCACGGAATGATTTGTGCCGAAGACGAATTAGGTCTTGGCGACAGTCATGACGGAATTATGATTCTTGCTAATGAATTGATTCCTGGAACTCCAGCTTCCAAAGTTTTTAATATTGAAACGGATGAAGTTTTTGAAATTGGTTTAACACCAAACCGAGCCGATGCAATGAGCCATTGGGGAGTTGCAAGAGATTTACGGGCAGGATTAATCCAAAAAAACAGTAGCCAATCTGAATTAATTACTCCTTCTGTTAATAAATTCAAGGTCGAAAAAAGAACCCTTAAAATTGATGTAAAAGTTGAAGATACTAAATTAGCACCGAGATATTGTGGCGTAACAATTTCTGGAGTTACCATAAAACCTTCTCCAGAATGGTTAAAAAACAGACTGAAATCTATTGGGTTGACCCCAAAAAATAATATTGTTGATGTTACTAATTATGTTTTACACGAAATTGGACAACCGCTTCACGCCTTTGATGCTGCCAAAATCAATGGAAATATAATAGTAAAAACACTTGCTTCAGGAACAAAATTCACCACATTAGATGGAATTGAAAGAAATTTGCACGAAGAAGATTTAATGATTTGTGATGAAAAAGGGCCGCTTTGTATTGCAGGAGTTTTTGGCGGACAAAATTCAGGTGTTTCAGAAAATACGAATACTATCTTTTTAGAAAGTGCCTATTTCAATCCCGTTTCTGTTCGTAAAACTGCCAAAAGACATACATTGAGTACCGATGCTTCTTTTCGATTTGAAAGAGGAATTGACCCAACAATATCAGAATATGCTTTAAAACGTGCCGCTATTTTAATTCAAGAAGTTGCTGGTGGAGAAATTACTTCTGATATTATTGATGTTTACAATAAGAAAATTGAAGATTTTTCAGTGGTTTTAAATTTCAATAATGTATCAAAAATTATTGGTCAAGAAATCCCAAAAGAAACCATCAAGAAAATTTTAGTTTCCTTAGATATTAAAGTAACAAGCGTTTCAGAATCAAGTTTAGGACTTATAATTCCTGCTTATCGTGTTGATGTGCAACGTGAAATCGATGTGATTGAAGAATTATTGAGAGTTTACGGGTACAACAATATCAATTTTACCAACAAATTAAACGCTACAGTTTCAAATTCAGGAAGAACTGAGGATTATAAAGTTCAAAATATAATTGCAAATCAATTGATTTCTTTAGGTTTCAATGAAATGATGGCGAATTCATTGACAACGCCTGACTATATCAAATTATCAGAAAATCTGAGAGAAGAATTCAATGTATTGATTTTAAATCCGTTAAGCAATGATTTGTCTGCAATGCGACAATCTTTATTGTTTTCAGGTTTAGAAGCTATTTCATTTAACATTAATCGTAGAAATTCCGATTTAAAATTATTTGAATTTGGAAAAACCTACCATAAACTGCCTTCAGGATTTGATGAACCAAAACATTTAACTTTGTTCACAACTGGAAATCGATTGGGAGAAAGCTGGACAAATGCTCAAAAACCATCCGACTTTTTCTTGTTTAAAGGCTATGTAAATACGATTTTATCACGTTTAGGAATTAACAAAATTCAATACAAACCAGTAACTTCCGATGTTTTTGCCGAAGGAATTGCAATCGCTGCTGGAACTGATATTTTAGTAGAATTTGGAACCGTTAAAAAATCCATATTAAAACATTTTGACGTCAAGCAAGAGGTTTTTTATGCTGATTTCAATTGGAATGCGATTTTAAAATCACTTTCTAACAAAATTAAATTTACAGAAAT
>CANIFM010000068.1 GCA_947466955.1 Bacteroidota bacterium | reverse complement strand
GTGGGCGTTTCATTTTTCTTAATTATTAGGTTATTGGGTACTAAGATTGCTCTTATTTTCCTTCTAACAATTTTGTTTCTTCAGGCGAAAAATCGTTAACAATTGCATACGTTGGTACATCTACAATTGCCATTTCATCTAATATATCTATCAAATTTCTGTAATTGGATTTCTTACTTGGTTTGATGATAACAATAATTCCTTTGGCTTTGTTTCCAGTATATTCAAGAACTTTTGCTTTTCTTTCAATAAGTTCTTTTCTGATACCTTCTTTTCCATATACAAAATCTTTAGGCGCTCCTCCAGATACTGGTGTTGCTAACAAACCAACGTAACGTACTAATTTGTCATTATCTCCCAATAAAATAGTCATTGTTCGATTTTCGTCAACTTTAACATCCTTATTTTTAGTAGGATCATCATCTTTATCTGGCAACCCCAAGCTCATCGATTGTGGTTTTGACAACGTTGTGGTAAGCATAAAAAATGTGATTAGCAAGAACGCTAAATCCACCATAGCAGTTAAATCTACTTTTGAATTTTGCTTTTTACTTCTTACTTTTCCACCTTTGTCGCCACCGCCGTCGGTATTTAATTCAGCCATTATAGTGTATCTTTTTTAATTAAAAATCTTTTCCTCTCAAACCAGTAACCAAACTAAAGCTATTGATTTTTTGGTCTTGCAAAATATCCATTACTTTATGAATCGCTGGATATTCCTCTTTTGCATCTCCTTTAATAGCAATTTGCAATTCTTTATCGTTTGTTTCTATGTTCGCAATACGAGAATTGTAAATCCATTCTTTCAATTGGTTGTCCAATGAATCTTTAGGAACTCCTGGCTGTTCTGCCTTTGTTCTATCTGCAGCTTTCATTGCAATAATCTGACTTAAACTTTGAATTGGCACGCCAAATCCTTCCATTAAAGCAAATTTATCCATTTCTTCTGGAGTGAATTTAATTCCGTATTTATCACCCATCAATTGAAGTGTTCTTTTACGAACTTCTCTTCCTTTTAGGTCATAAAAAACTTTTCCTTTCCCTATAGTAATCGTAGCCAAATCTGTTTCAGGCAATTTTGTTTGCACTGTTGAAGCAGGCGTATCTACAGGCAATGCCTCAGGCACTTTTGCTGTAGCTGTCAAAATAAAGAAAGTAAGCAATAAGAAAGCTACATCACACATCGCGGTCATGTCCGTCGATGTTGACTTTTTTTTCATTTTTATTTTAGCCATTATTTTATATATTATTTGATTTAAAAATCAAAAATTATTGTTTTAAGCTACCTCTGAATTTTCTGTAAGTATTTACAATTGTTGTACCTGCCTCATCAATAGAGTACGTCAAATCGTCAATTTTAGATGTAAAGAAGTTGTAAGCGATAATGGCCAAAACTGAAGTAGAAATACCAGTTGCAGTGTTGATTAACGCTTCAGAAATACCAGTTGCAAGAGCCGCTTGATCTGGAGTTCCAGCAGAAGCCAAAGCACCAAACGCTTTAATCATCCCTGATACCGTTCCTAGCAAACCTCCTAATGTTCCTAAAGAAACTAATGAAGAAATGATAGTCATATTTTTTTCTAACATTGGCATTTCAAGTGACGTTGCTTCTTCTATTTCTTTGTGGATAGTTTCTGCAGCATCTTCGCTATTGAATCCTTCTTTTTTAACATCTTGGTATTTCACCAATGCTGATTTAATTGTATTAGCAACAGAACCTTGTTGTTTATCACAAGTAGCAATTGCATCTTCAATTTTTCCTTCTTTTACACTATTTTGTACACTTTTCATAAATGTATCTAAGTTTCCTTTTCCTGCTGCTTTTGAAATTACTGCAAAACGTTCAAAAGAAAATACTACTACCATTAATAACATTCCTAATAAAACAGGAACTATAAATCCCCCTTTGTAAACCATACCTAATGTATTCAATGGATGTCCTTTTTCACTATCTCCACCTTCAAAGTTTGAAGAAGCTCCCATTAATTGAGACCATACTAAATAACCTACAAATACACATGCAACAATTATGATTCCTGAGATCATACCTCCTACTTTTGAACCACCTTCTTTTTTAACGTTTGCCATTTTTTTTAATTTTTGATAATTTTAAATAATTTTTTGATTTCTAAAGCTACTGTAAACTTGAGCAGGAGCAAATTTAATTTTTTAGTTCAAATAAAAAAATGTTTTTTACATTAAATTATCATTAATTATGATAATTGTACATTATTAAATAAAAAACACTTTTTTAAGAGAAATAATCTCCATTCCACCATACGAAAACGTTAATATAAGTAGATTTATTATAAATATCGATTAAATATAGTTTAGCAACCCGAAAACGAGACCGTTAAAACGAAAATTTAACAGCTTGTAGTTCTTTAATTATGTTTTATTCGCAATTTAAACTCATAATAAGTAATCAAAAATGCAATAAAATAATACCTTATTATATTATGAAGGGATATCTTACTACTGGAATGTTAATTCTATCGAATATTTTTATGACATTAGCTTGGTATGGGCATCTCAAATTTAAAGAGTTAAAATGGTTTGAAAATGTAGGGTTAATAACCATTGTTTTAATAAGCTGGGGATTAGCCCTTTTTGAATATGCCTTTCAAGTTCCCGCAAACAGAATTGAACAGAAGAATTTTGGATTTATTTAAAAATTAAAAGTAATTATATATTTTTAGGAAACGTTAATTGTGATGAATTTTCCTCTATTAATAAGTAACTTTAAATTTCTAATTCATCACTATGGAAACTACAAAAAAAATTATCATCGTGGGTGCGGGTTTTGCTGGTTTGCGATTGGCACAAGATTTAGAAAATACCAATTACGATGTTCTACTGATTGACAAAAACAATTACCACCAATTTCAACCTTTGCTCTATCAGGTTGCAACCGCAAGATTAGAACCCGCAAGTATTTCATTTCCAATCAGAAAAGTATTCCAACATTCTAAAAATATTAGAATTAGAATTGCTGAAGTTCTGAGTATTGATTCTAATAATAAAACCTTAAAAACTACTATTGCAGATTTCAAATACGATTATTTGGTTCTTGCTTACGGTTGTACGACTAATTATTTTGGGAATACTGAAATTGAAAAATTTGCCTTTTCAATGAAATCCGTACCAGAAGCAATTCAATTGCGAAACAGAATACTTCAAACTTTTGAAGATACTTTAGTCGCAAAACCCGAAGATTTACAAGCGTTAATGAATTTTGTTATTGTTGGTGGAGGACCAACAGGAGTTGAGCTTGCGGGTGCATTGGCAGAAATGAAAAAAAATATTTTACCAAAAGATTATCCTGATAAAGATTTTCGAAAATTAACTGTTTATTTAATTGAGGGTTCTTCCAATGTATTAAAGCCAATGAGTTCTGATTCTCAAAAAAAAGCGCTCCGATATTTATTAGAATTAGATGTGGTTGTAAAAACAAATGCTATTGTAACTAATTACGATGGTTTTTCAGTTGATTTAAATAATGGAGAAACAATCGCCTCCAAAAATGTAATATGGGCAGCTGGCATTACTGGGAAAATTTTAGATGGGATTCCGAAAGAAGCCATAACTCGTGGCAATAGAATTATTGTGAATCGAAAATGTGAAATTACAGCTCTAAAAGACATATTTGCTATTGGTGATATTGCTTTTATGGAAACTCCAAAATACCCGATAGGACATCCCCAAGTGGCAAGTGTTGCAATTGAACACTCAAAATTTTTAGCGGATAATTTTAAATTAATTTCAGGAAATAAACCATTACTTGATTTTGAATACCACGACAAAGGAGCTATGGCTACAATTGGAAAACGAAAAGCCGTAGTCGATTTGCCGAAATTTAGTTTCCAAGGAAGAGTCGCTTGGTTTGTTTGGATGCTCGTTCACTTGGTGATGATATTGAATTTGAAAAACAAGATTTCCATTTTTATAAATTGGATTTTCAGTTACTTCAACAATGATAGCACTTTACGCGTTTTGATAAAACCTTTGTCAGAAAAAAATAGAAGTTAACCGTTTGCTTTTAAGTTGTAAGTTTGATGAAGTGTCGTATTTTAAAATATGAAATTCATTGTAATTGACTGATTTTAAAAAGTTTTTTACCATTTCTAGACTTTTGACTTTACGACATTAAAACTTTCGACTTACTTATAATGAATTCAATATTTTAAGTTCAATTTCTTCGCTGTC
Organism: Bacteroidota bacterium; assembly: GCA_947466955.1. Taxonomy (GTDB): domain Bacteria; phylum Bacteroidota; class Bacteroidia; order Flavobacteriales; family Flavobacteriaceae; genus Flavobacterium. The sequence continues at coordinate 8,450 of CANIFM010000068.1, read as the reverse complement.
CCAAATATTTTCAATGTTTTCAATTTTCAGAATTTCTTCCATGATTGCATTTTGAAAATCACCAATTGCCAAAGCTTCCGAATAAGGGCGGTGGCTAAATGTTACTCTGTCATATAAAGGCAACCATTTTTCAGGATATTTCTCTGCAAAATGTTTTTCAATTTTTTTCTGTAAAAGAAATTTTTCATCGGCAGTTTTCGAACTCATTTCCATAAAATTACGATACGATAATTCGGCAATAGCATCGGCATTGGGTTTTCGAGATTTTTCATATTCAGAAAAAACAGTATTCCAATCGTTGCCATATTGATTCATCAACTCATATAAAACAGAAATATCTTCAAAACCTGCATTCATTCCTTGACCATAAAACGGCACAATTGCGTGACAGGCATCACCAATTAAGGCAACTTTATCTTCATACGTCCAAGGAAAACATTTCATTGTAACCAAAGTACTCGTCGGATTTGCAAAGAAATCTTCGGTTAAATTTGGAATTACATCAATAGTATCTGGTAAGTTTTTCTCGAAAAATGCTTCAACCAATTTTCTATCTGTTAAAGAGGCGAACGAATTTTCTCCTTCAAAAGGCATAAATAAAGTGCAGGTAAAACTGCCATCTAAATTAGGCAAAGCAATTAACATGTATTCCCCTCGAGGCCAAATATGGAAGGAGTTTTTATCTAATTTATGTGTTCCATCTGGATTTGGAGGGATATTCAATTCTTTATAACCTGTATTTAAAAATTCTTGTGAATAATTAAACATACTTTGACGTTGCATTCTATGACGGATTCTTGAAAAAGCACCATCAGCACCAAAAACCATATCAAACTTCAATTCTTCCCACTCGCCACGCTCTTCTTCGCCAATATGTAAGGTTGCATCTGATAAGGTAACATCCCAAATTTTCTGTTCAAAAAAGAATTCTGCTCCAGCTTGTTCCGCCAAATCAATCATTTTTCTGTTCAATGCTCCTCTTGAAATGGAGTAGATGCTTTGTCCGTCTTGACCGTAATTTTGAAAATTTAGCTTATCGCCAAGATGGATTGCACGTTTGTCCATTGCAATTGCAATTTCTCGAACTTCGTCACCAATTCCAACGCCGTCAAGAGCTTTCCAACCCCGATTTGACATTGCCAAATTTATAGAACGCCCAGAAAATCGAATTTTACGAATATCGGGACTTCTATCATAAACATGGACGGTGTGACCTGCTTTTTTGAGATAAATTGCCAATAGCGATCCAACTAAACCAGAACCAACGATTGCAATTTTGAGTGACTTTTGCATCAAAAAGTGTATAAATATAAGTGTACAAATTTAAGTAATTCCATACAAATTCCATTAAATTAAAAGATTAAATGTCGATTTTTATAAATATATCATTAATGAAAATCTTTGTGGTGAATTTTATCAAATTATTATAAAAACCATCCTAAATCAAAAAATCACAAAATATTGTTTAATTAATTTAATAAATGCCTAAACAAAGCTATCTTTGTAGAAATATAATTTTATGAAATACATTACCCGTGACGACATTTCACAGATGGAAAAAATAGAACGAATCAATCTGATGAATTCTTGTACAGGTTATAAATCTGCTAATTTAATAGCAACAATTTCTAAAGAAGGCATTTCAAATGTAGGTGTTTTTAGTAGTATCACCCACCTTGGAAGCAATCCAGGACTCTTGGGATTTATAGTTCGTCCAACAACTGTTCCAAGAGATACTTATACAAATTTGAAAGATATTGGTTATTTTACTGTCAACCACATTACCTCAACAATGATTATAGATGCCCATCATACCTCAGCAAATTACGAAAATGGGATTTCAGAATTTGACAAAACCAATCTTGAAGAAGAATTTAAAAACGACCTAAAAGTACCATTTGTAAAAGGAAGTCCCGTTCAGTTGTATTGTAAATATTTGAACGAATATTACATCAAGGAGAATAACACAATTCACATAATAGCATCTATAGAACACATTTATTATAATGAAAATATGGAACACAAAGATGGTTGGTTGCAACTTGACAAGGGAAATGTCGTTGCAATAAATGGTTCAGATGGTTATTGTTTGCCAAAATTAGTAGATCGATTTGAATATGCACGACCAAACATTGAAACAAAATCTTCTAAAATATAGTTGAATTAAATTAAAAAAAGGACTGTTATAAAAACAATCCCTTTTTCATATAAAATATTGAGAAAATATTATTCAATAATAATTCTCTTAACTACTTTTTTATCGCCGTCTTGAACCGTAACAAGATAAACTCCAGATTGAACTTGATTAAGTTGTACGTTTTGAGAAAACAATCCAGTATTACTGTATTTGTTATTCAAAATTGTTCTTCCTCTCATATCGTGAACTAAAATCGAGACTTCCTTATCAGAGGTTGAATTAAATTGTACCGTGAAATTTCCTTTATTTGGATTTGGATATAATGCAAAATTAGATAATGAATTATTGGCAATTCCTAAAGAAGGTGTAATACTGAAATTTGTATTGGAAATATCAAAGAAAATATGGTTGTATCCTTTCACCATTATTCTGTTTGTTGTGCCTATATTATCCGGTACAGTAATACTTGAACTACCATTATTTGCAACCATTGTAGCCAATTGAATTGGATAAGTTAAACCACCATCTGTCGATAAAAAAATATCTACATTAGTGGCATTTACACCATTGGCGGTTGTTCCAGCAACATCCCAAGTAACAGCTTGACTTGTTCCAGCTTCCCAAGATACCGCAGTATTTGGAGAACTTACTAAAAATGGACCGGCAGTAGCATTTACAGTGATAACCATATCGGTATAGGCTGTTTGACCTACTTTAATAGGAACTGTTGGACTATAAGGTGCATTGTCTCTAACTGTTAATCTAAAATTTAATGTTCTAGCAACTGAACTTAAAGCTTCGGACAACATTCCTGAATCACCACCAACTTGACTTGTTGTATTGGAATTTGCAATTACCGAAGATAATTTAGGAAAATATCTTGATGGTGATGCAGTTGGACTCCAAGATAAGAAATTTGGACCAACAGTTTTTGTAATTTTCGCACTACTATTAGCTCCTGTAGAGGAACCGCCATCGTCATTTTGTTCCCAACAATAGGTAAGTGCATCTACAGCATTTGCATCTGTAGCCGCACCAGTAAGAACGAATGGGGTACTTTTGGGAATAGTATAATTACTGACAGCCTGAACAATTGGAGTTGCATTATCCGTTAACGGAGTTGTAACTGGACATGTTTTAGTAGCTAAATTACTTTGAATTTGTTCAATTGAAGCTTCATGATAAATATCTATCGAATGCGGGCATAGATCTTGACTTGTAATACCTGCATAACCCATAATCGTAATCCCAGAACCTACTTCTTTGCTTACACCTGAGCCTTCATTTGAATTAGAAAAAGTATGATTTGCTCCCATTTGATGCCCCATTTCATGAACTACATAATCAATATCAAAGGAGTCGCCTTTAGGAACTCCATTACTAGGAGAGGTTATCCCGGAACCTTTATTCAAATCAGTTGTACTTGAAGTATCATCAACACAAATACAACCAATACAACCAGCATTTCCTCCACCTCCAGTACTTCCAAACATGTGACCAATATCGTAAGCAGCATTATTTACTGCTAATGATGTTCCTGCTCCAGTTAAAGTAGAACTTAAAGTATTTTGCAACTGTTTATTCCAATTTGACAAAGTAGTATAAGGATCAGTGCTTGCAACATAATAAATTACGTTAGTTGAGCTCGCAACTAAATTCATGTGAATACCTAAGTCTTTTTCGTAAACTCCATTACATCTTGTTAAAGTTGCATTAAAAGCAGCTAAAACTAAATCAACTTGAGTTGCGCTAGTGGCTCCAAAATAAATTGAATATTCTGCATTGCACGAAAGTGCCAAACGCAACGTCTTTAACTGACCCGCACTAGATCTGTTAGTGTTTGCTATTTGAGAATTTAAATCTAATACTACTTTTTCATCTACAGTCGAACAACTCCAACTTGAATTTTTTTTATTCCTTTGAGAATTGAAAACCGCATAAACGTTATGGTCTTGAGAATAAGCCTCAATGAATTCATTTTCTTTATCAGTTCTAAAAATCATGGTTTGAATTCCTTGGGGAGAAATACTCAACTTTAATGTTGCATATTTATCGGTAATTCCTTTCCCAGAATAGGCTCTAATTTCAGGAAATCTTGATTGTAATTCAGCATCAAAGTTCGAGGCATCATTAACTTCAAATTGTTCGATTTGTCCTTCAGCATTTGGTAATGAAATAACTGTGGTATGTTTTCCAAATTGGTTATCAATAATTGAAAACAATTCTTGTCTTAAAGGATTGATATTTAATTCAAATAATTTAAATTGTTTTGGAAAATCGTTTCTCGATACCGATTTATCAGTAATAATTTTATCTATATTCTGATTCCGTTCAGTCCAATAGCTTTTATTTTGTGAATTCACATTTAGGCAAAAGATAACAAATGTGAAGGTTAATAGTAATTGTTTGTTCATTTTTTGGGGATTGTTGTTTTAAAAAAGAAACCAAATGTAAAATAAAATTTGATTTTATAAAATGTTTTTAAAATATTTAACAATTATAATGCTCGTTAAAAAGTAATATGTATAAGTCATTCATCAATAATTTTATACAAAAAAAAGGAGAGACTAATTAAAGTTTCTCCCTTTTTTGTTTATATGTTGAAAGAGTTATTGAATAATAATTCTTTTAACTACTTTTTTATCTCCATCTTGAACCGTTACAAGATAAACCCCAGATTGAACCTGATCAAGTTGAACATTTTGAGAGAATAATCCAGTGTTACTGTATTTGCTATTCAAAATTGTTCTTCCTCTCATATCATGAACCGAAATTACGATTTCATTACTCGAAGAAGAGTTGAATTGAACTGTAAAGTTTCCTTTATTTGGATTTGGATACAATGCAAAGTTAGCTAATGAATTATTAGCAATTCCTAATGAAGGTTCAGCAACACATAAATTTAATGACCAATTGCTAATTGATCCTGTATCCCCATTATACATATCGGTTGCTTTTAGCGTCCATGTTCCACTTGCTGCTTTACCACAAAAAACAGTAATTGGATCTGCAGGTTTCACATTACCAGTTATAGGAGCAGGAAGCAAACAACTACCTGATGGTAATTGGACTGTTGCTGCATTAGTAAAATTAAAAGAATAGGTTGCACCGTTTGTAGTTGCTCCTTCATCACAACTTCTATTCATTAATTTAATAATAGTTCCATCAGGATGAACAAGTTCTATAACTAAATCTTGTACATAAGTATGTTCAAAACTCAAACCAACAATTACATCATTCAAATTACCCGTAACTGATGCCGGAACAACAATTGTTTTAGTTGCAGTTGTACCAGCAGTATTTGCTCCCGTTCCATCGACAATAGCCAATGTAGCATTATTTGAGTAATTGTATGTACAATTTGACTGACCTGTTGTAAATTTATAACCTGAACTATATGTACCTGAACAAGACGGGTTTTTAGGTAAAACTCTCCAATAATAATCTGTTGCATCTGTTAATCCAGAAAAACTACCTGAGTTTGAAGTAACAGTCCCCGAAATTACAATATTTGTAAATGCTTGATCCGTAGCAATCTGAACATCATAGCTTGTAGCAGCAGTATTTGCAGTCCAAGATAAAGTACCAGTAGTAGTAAGTCCAGTAGCTAAATTAGCGGGACTAGTTAAAGTTTGAGTTCCAAAATTAGAACTAAATATTTCTAAATAAAAAGGTGCTGTTTTAGTTATTGCTCCAGAAGTAGCTGTTACTGTCAATGGAACTAATCCTGCCGTCACAGCTCCAGTTGTTGTAATCGTCATTATTACAGTTCCACTTGCAGTCATTGATGCTGGAGAAAATGTTGCTGTAACACCAGCTGGCAAAGTTCCAGCGCTAAAAGTAGTTGTCCCTGTAAACCCAGCATAAACCGTGTAAGGAATTGTAAATGTAGCACCACTTCCTTGACAAGCTTGTTTATTTTGTTGTTCTGACACACCATTATAACCAATAGCATAACTACTTGTGGCAGTTGTTATAGGAAAGTTAGCATTTGATATGTCATAAAAAATATGTTTATATCCTTTAATTAAAACTCTATTTGTAGTCCCTACATTATTTGGAACGGTAATTACTTCCGAACCATCATTAGGTACTTTGCTAGCTAATAATATTGGATATGTGAATGTCCCGGCAGTAGTATTAACATCTGTAGAAAGATAAATGTCAACAAAAGTTGCATTGATTCCATTAGCAGTTGAGCCTCCAACATTCCATGTTACCGTTTGATTACTTCCAACTGGCCATGTTACAGCTGCGGCTGTTGGATAAGTAACCGCAAAAGCTGAAACTCCTGTTGCCGCACTAACGGTAACCTTCATTGCATCGGTATCGGTTAAACCTCCTCCAACAATATTGTCTCTACCTGTAAAAGAAAAAGTTAATGATCTTGCTACAGTGCTTAAAGCTTCAATTTTAAAAGCCGTTATTGCAGTCGATAGTGGCGTTTTGGTAAATGCTTGATTGGCTACAACAGTTTGCATATTTGGAAAATATCTAGTTGTAGATGAAACTGGGGTATATGATTTCCAATTCGGCCCAAGTACTTTAGTTGCAGCAGCTGCACTTGATGTTTGTGCAGAATCAGCATTGTTAATTTGCTCCCAACAATAAGTAAGTGGAGTTCCATTTGGATCTGTTCCAGTTCCTGTTAACATAAAAGGAGTACCGATAGGAATTGTATAATCAATTCCAGCGTTTACTATAGGTGCTAAATTAGATAAAGGTGTTCTTGTAGGACACGTTTTATTAAGCATATTGTTTTCAACTTGAAAAATTGTAGCATAATGAAAATAAGCATCTGAATGTGCTTGAACATCTGTTGTACCAGTGATACCAGCATATCCCATAATTGTAGATCCTGAACCCACTTCCATATTAACCCCACTTCCTTCAAGCGCATGAGAAAAAGTATGATTACCGCCCAATTGATGTCCCATTTCATGCGCTACATAATCAATATCAAATGTATCACCACTTGCACTACCTGATCCAGGAGATGTGATTCCACTTCCTTTTTGTCCATCAACACAAACGCAACCAATACAACCTGCATTTCCACCACCGCCAGAAGCACCAAATAGGTGTCCAATGTCGTAGTTTGCCTCTCCAATTTTAAGAGTTAAATCAGCCTGTAATTCTGCATTCCAATTTGCCATACTTGCTGCAGCAGAAAAAGGATCAGTGCTAGCATTTGTATATCGGATAGCTGTATTGTTAATCATTGACATGTGAATGGCAAAGTCTTTTTCAAAAACACCATTTACACGAGTCATTGTTGCATTCATTTGGGTCAGTGCACCAGCGGCACCACCAAAAGCAGTACCATATTCTCCAGTACAAGCTAATGCTAATCTAAACGTTAATAATTCCGAAGTACTAGCTCGATTTGTAGTAGCAATATTTTTACTAACCACTTCTGAAATTCCATTATCGGCTGTATGACAAGTAAAATCACCTGTAGGTTTAAGTCTAGCTGAATTATAAATCGCATATACCTTACCGTCTGCGGAATAAGGCTCCATAAATTCGTTTTTTGTATCTGTTCTAAAAACCATAGTTTCAATTCCTTGAGGAGAAATACTCATTCTAAGAATTGCATATTTGTCTTGCAAACTTCTCCCCGCATAAGCTCTAAAGTCAGGATTTAATGCTTGAAAATCTGGTGTAAAATTTGAAGCTTCAAAAACCTCAAATTGTTCTAAAATGCCTTGTTTGTTAGGCAAAGAAATTACAACTCCATTTCTAGATACAAAACGATCCTGAGCATTTGATAAAATCCGTTTCATCGAATTGAAATTCAAATCATACAAATCAAAATCAGCTGGAAAATCTGGTCTTTCAATATTTTTAGATGTAATCAAAGTTCCACCTTTGTGTTTACTCCATAAATTATCCGTCTGTGCTTGTAAATTACAAAACATTAAGACCGATGCAAATACAATTAGTAATTGTTTTTTCATTATATAATAGTTTTAGGTTATGCTTAAAAAAAGCGCTCAAATATATAAAAAATTGAATACAAATAAAATGAATATAATGAATTTAACATTAAATCTCCAAATAAATATTTTTTTAAAATTAATACTAAATTAAAATATTCAGTTGTATTGCTATTTTAATTTATTATTCAAAATAGATAGTATAAATTTGCGAAAATTAAAATAGCTTTCTTGAAAATTTTTCACTCTATAAACGATTTCAAATCACCAAAAAAAACCATTGTCACTATTGGTACTTTTGACGGTGTTCATATTGGGCACCAAACAATCATTGAAAAATTAATTCAAAATGCTACTGATAACAGCTACGAAAG
>CANIFM010000067.1 GCA_947466955.1 Bacteroidota bacterium | reverse complement strand
TTATGATGGAATTAAAGAATTAGACAATACTTTACCGCCTTGGTGGGTATATTTATTCTACGGATGTATCGTATTTGCTGTGGTTTACCTTGTTAGATTTGAAATAATGGGTGGCGATAATCAAGAAACGGAACTTAAAAATGAAATGGCACAAGCTAAAATTGATGTTGCTGAATATATGAAAACAGCACCTGATTTAATGGATGAAAAAACCGTTACATTATTGACTGATAAAGCTGATTTAGCTGCAGGTAAAGCCATTTTTACTGCCAATTGTATTCCATGTCACAGACCTGATGCGGGTGGTCAAATTGGACCAAATCTTACTGATAATCGTTGGATATTAGGTGGTGGAATAAAAAATGTATTTCACACTTTAGTAAATGGCGGACGAGATGGAAAGGGAATGATTTCCTGGAAAGCTACTTTAAAACCTAAAGAAATGCAAAAAGTAGCCAGCTATGTTTTGTCATTACAAGGAAGTAATCCTGTGAATCCAAAAGCGCCAGATGGTGAGGTTTGGGTTGAACCAAGTGCTGCAAAATAAAAAAATATCCCAATTTGTTTTGCTAAAGTGAATTGGGTTTAAAATAAAAAAAATGTCAAAAATACCAGACGAAGCTTTCAGAGACACCATTGGAACTATTGACGAAGAAGGTCACAGAAAATTTATTTTTCCTAAAAGACCTTCTGGAAAATTCTATGAATATAGAAAATGGGTAAGTTATTTTTTGTTAATTGTCCTTATTGCCAATCCATTTGTAAAAATAAATGGCAATCAATTTATGATGTTCAACGTATTAGAACGTCGCTTTAATATTTTTGGTTTCCCATTTTGGCCACAAGATTTTTATCTTTTTGTGCTTTTTATGATTGTGGGTATTGTATTTGTAATCCTATTTACAGTGATTTTTGGACGCATATTTTGTGGTTGGATTTGTCCGCAAACCATATTTTTAGAAATGGTTTTCCGTAGAATTGAATATTGGATTGAAGGAGATCGTGGGGCTCAAATTCGTTTGTCAAAACAAGATTGGAACGCTGAAAAAATTAGAAAAAAAGGATTCAAATGGTTCATTTTTCTTGTTATTTCGTTTTTAATTGCCAATGTATTTCTTGCGTATTTGATTAGTAGCGATGAATTATTTAAAATGATTGAAGACGGCCCAGCAAATCACGTAAGTACTTTAATTTCATTGTCAATTTTTACGGGTGTTTTCTATTTTATTTTTGCTTGGTTCAGAGAACAAGTCTGCATAATTGCTTGTCCTTACGGTCGATTACAAGGTGTTTTATTGGATAATAAATCTATAAACGTTGCTTATGATTTTGTTCGTGGAGAAAAAGAATTAGGTCGAGCCAAATTTAATAAAAATGAAGATCGAGCCACCACTGGAAAAGGGGATTGCATCGATTGCAAACTTTGTGTTCACGTTTGCCCAACGGGAATTGACATCAGAAACGGAACGCAATTAGAATGTATCAATTGCACCGCGTGTATTGACGAATGTGATTCTATGATGGAAAGTGTGGGTTTGCCAAAAGGCTTAATTCGCTATGCTTCTGAAGATGAAATTGAGAAAAATTCTAAGTTCAAATTCACCACCAGAATGAAAGGTTATACATCAGTATTGTTCATTTTAATTGGAGTTTTAATAGGATTATTATTTCTTAGAACCGATGTCGAAGCAACAATTTTGAGATTACCAGGGCAATTATTTCAGCACAAAGGCGACAATATTAGTAACATTTATACTTTTAAAATTATCAATAAAACGAATAATAATTTCAATGATATTCACTTTAAATTAGTTGGAATAAAAGGAACATTGAAAGTGGTTGGTGAACAAGATTTAAAAGTGCCTCGACAAGGGATGAATGAAGGCACATTATTCATAGAAATCAGTCATTTTTTATTAGAAAGCGATAAAACTAAAATCAAAATTGACGTTTATGATGGCAATAAAAAAATAGAATCGAGTACTACTAATTTTTTAAGTCCAAGAAGTTTTGACTAAATTTAATATAAATTCAATAGTATGAAAATCAACTGGGGAACATCGATTGTAATTGCATTTGCATTATTTATGACTTTCATTTTGTACTTCGTTTTTCAAGTTCAATCGAATTCAAAGTATGATAATGAGTTGGTTGTTGAAGAATATTACAAACAAGATGCACATTTTGGCGAAGAAATGATACGAATTCAAAATGCCAATAATTTGGTTCAAAAACCAATAATAACGGTTTCAAAATTGGGAATTACAATTGTTTTTCCAAATGATTTTGAACCAAAAAACATAAAAGGGAAAGTGTCTCTTTACCGACCGTCTAACAAAAAATTAGATTTTGAAGTTCCGATTTCATTGTCTAATCCAACTTTGCTCATACCTTTTTCAAATTTGGTAGGCGGTCGCTGGGACATTAATATGGAATGGCAATATTCTGGTAAACAATATCTTACAAAAGAAATCATTTACATTAAATAGCTAAAAGTTACAAAGTTTTTTTGCTTTACGATTTAAGATTTTTCAATATTAGACTAAATAAAGATGCTTTTCACAGCTTTCATTTTCGGATTAATTTCAAGCTTTCACTGCATCGGAATGTGCGGCCCAATTGCTATGATGTTACCCGTTGATCGAAACAATCAAGCCAAAAAAGTTACTCAAATAATTACCTATCATCTCGGAAGATTATTTGCATATTCTACAATTGGATTTATTTTTGGAATGTTAGGAAAAGGTTTTTTATTGGCTGGAATGCAACAAAAAATGTCAATTTTTATAGGAATTGCAATGATATTAATTATTCTAATTCCTGAAAAAGTAGTTGCCAATTACAATTTTTCAAAACCTATTTTCAAAGCAATTTCTAAAATTAAAACCACACTTGGAAGCCAGTTCAAAAACAAAAGCTACAAATCATTATTCACTATTGGATTGTTAAACGGATTTTTGCCTTGCGGAATGGTTTATGTTGCTTTGTTTGGTGCAATTGCAATGCAAAGTCCAACTTTAGGGATTTTATATATGGTATTATTCGGATTAGGAACGGTTCCAATGATGAGCAGCATTGTATATCTCAATTCTTTTTTGACGATTTCTATTAGAAATAAAATTCAAAAAGCAATTCCTTATGTTGCAGTATTTCTTGGTATTGTATTTATTTTGAGAGGTTTAGGACTGGGAATTCCATATATTTCCCCATCAAATATGAGTTTATTTGTACAACAACAACCCAATTGCCATTAAGAATTAAATCGTCATTGAAAACAACTGTGTGTCTGGTGCTTTACGTTTTAATAACAAATCAAATCCCATACAAATATTTCTAACAAACGGTTTTCCGGCTTCTGTAACTGTAATTTTATCTTTTCCAATGACTAACAATCCGTCTTTTTCCATTTCTTCTAATTCAATTAAAATAGCAGGAATTTCTTCAAAATAGGCATCTGGATTTCCCCAAGAAGTTTCAAATTGACACATCAAATTTAAAATGTGTTTTCGGATGATGAGGTCTTCAGAAGTTAATAAATGTCCACGATAAAATGGTAATTTATCCAATTCTAAAAGTTGATAATATTCTTCTAAATCTTTTACATTTTGAGCAAAACTATACCAACTATCACTTATTGATGAAACGCCCAAACCAATCATAAGTTGCGTTTTTGAGGAACTGTACCCCATAAAATTCCGATGCAATTTTCCCGTTTGAAAAGCGTTGTACAAACTGTCTTCTTTCAAAGCAAAGTGATCCATTCCAATTTCAAAATAACCATTTTCAAAAAGTGATTTCTTCCCAATTTCATATAGCATTCTCTTCTTATCATCTTTTGGAATATCTTCATCTTTGAAGCCGCGTTGCCCATTTCCCTTTATCCACGGCACGTGAGCATAACTATAAAATGCAAGTCTGTCTGGCTGTAACGATTTTGTTTTCTCAATGGTATCAATCACATCTTCAACTTCTTGAAAAGGCAAACCAAAAATAATATCGTGCCCAATTGATGTATAACCAATTTCTCGTGCCCAAAAAGTTACTTTTGCAACGTTATGAAATGGCTGTTCTCTGTGAATTGCTTTTTGAACTTTTTCGGAATAATCTTGTACGCCAAAACTAACTCTTCTAAACCCTAAATCATATAATTTCTGTAAATGCTCACGAGTTGTATTATTCGGATGTCCTTCAAAACTAAATTCATAATTGGTTGCTTTTTCTGCTTTTGAAAAAATTCCGTTTATCAAATTTTCTAAACTTTGTACAAAGAAAAAAGTCGGTGTTCCGCCACCTAAATGGATTTCTTTTATTATTGGTTTTTCTTCTAAAATTGTACAGTATAAATCCCATTCCTTCAAAACGGCTGCAATATAAGGGTTTTCTACAGTATGATTTTTGGTAATTCTTTTATTGCAACCACAAAAAGTGCATAAGCTTTCGCAAAATGGCAAATGAATATAAAGACTGATTCCCTCTGAAGAATTACTTTCTACAAATGATTTTTTCAAAGTTTCAACCCAAATTTCGTAATTAAAATTGCTTTCATTCCAATACGGAACCGTTGGATAGCTTGTATATCTTGGTCCTGGAACGTTGTATTTTTGAAGAAGGGAATTTTCCATTTATCATTTTATTAGAAATCAAAATTACTATCACTAATCGAAATTTAAAATGATAAATATCATATTCAATTATAAGCATAAAAAAACCTCACATTTTGTGAGGTTTTATAAACTATCTTAAAACTAATTATTCAACTTTTATACTTCTAATTTGCTTTAGCTTTTCTTTCCAAACTTCTAAACTTTCTTTGTGAATAGCAATGTTTTTACGAACTTCTAAAACTATAGAATTTTCTTTTTTGGCATTTCTTGTATTGGCAAAAAACTGAATATTATTTTCTAATTGGAATATTTCGTTTTGAACTTCATCAATTTTGCGCATTAAGAAAATCTTTTCGTTTTCCAATTTACGAGTATCATTAGAATCTGATAAATTTCCAACACGGTTAGAAAAACGAACCATTTCAGTTTCTTTTTTGCTTAAACTCAATTTCTCAAATAAAGCATCCAATATTTTATTGAATTTCCCTTCAATATGGCGTCTTGTAAACGGCACTTTTCCGAAACCTTTCCAATTTTCAATGTGCAATTTAATAGCATCTAAATCAGCTCTATGTTCGCCAATCAATTGAAATTCTCTTAACGTTTCTAAATAGGCTTTCTTTTTCTCAAAAGCTTCTACTTCTTCAACATTTACTTCAGTTTTTTGTGCTTTTAATATGTCAAAATAATGATTACAAGCGGCTTTAAATTCACCCCAAATTGCATCAGAATATTTTCTTGGAACGTGTCCAATCAATTTCCATTCTTCTTGTATTTGCTTCATTAACGGCGTTGTAGTTGCAAAATCTTCACTCGTTTGAAGTGCTTTTGCTTTCGCTACTAATTCCGTTTTTTTGTTTAAATTATCTTGTTGCTCTTTCTTAATGTCTTTATAAAATGAATTTTTAAAAGTATTGAAATTACGAACCGCAGTTTTAAATGCAGCCCACGTACTTTCGTTCACATCAGTAGGAACTTTTCCAGCTGCAAAAAATGCATTTCTCAAGGCTTCAACTTTATCAATTTGTCCTTGCCATTGGCTGTGAACAGAAACTTTTTCAGTTGCTAAAACTTCAATTTGAGCAATAATTTCATTTTTACTCGCTAAATTTTCTATTTCAGTTCCTCTTTGTGCTTCAAATAAAACTTCTCTTTTGTCGTGCATTTGTTTGGTTAAATCGCTAAAACGATTCCAAATTTCCTCACGATGTTCTCTTGAAACAGGACCAATATCTTCTTTCCAAATTTTATGCAAATCTTGCAATTCACGGAAAGCTTTGTTCACATCTACTTCCAAAACTAACTCTTCAACACGGGCAACAATTTTTTGTTTTTGCTCTAAATTGTGTTTAAAATCCAAGTCTCTTGCTTCTCTATCCAAGTGCAAATAGTCATAGAAATTCTCTACGTGAAAATGATAATTGTTCCAAACGTGGTTGTATTTATCCTTTGGAATAGAACCCGCATTTTTCCAACGCTCTCTCAATTCATTAAAGTGTTTTAAAGTATCTTTAATGTTTTCCTGCGGATTTATAAGCTCTTTCAATTCTTCAACTATCGCCAAACGCAACTCTAAATTGGTTTTTAAATTGTTTTGTAAACTCTTGAAATGTGCATTTTTTTTGTCTCTAAAAAGAGAATATAATTGGTCAAATTTTGACTTTAATGGCAAATGATAATGGAATTCTTCGTTGCTTTCTGGATTTTCGGCAACAAATTCTTCTTTTTTCTCTTCTATGAAATGGTTGTATTTTGCAAGAAAAGAATTTTTAATTTCTTCAATATGATCTTTAACCGACATTACTTTTTCAACAACACTCAATTTTTCCAATTCAACTATTAATTCGTCCATAGACAAAATTTCATAATTCAACATTGGAATTTCGTGACGGTCCTTTAAAGTTTCGTCTTCATTTTCAGCAGCATTTTCTGTTTCAATTGCTTCAATAGCAGTACTGCTTTCGTGTGCAATTGTTTCCGTTTCTACTTTAATTTCAGCTGTTGGCGTTGCTTCTTCAGTAGTTTCTACTTCAATTGTATTTTCAACTTCAGGCGCACTTTCTTCAATTATTTCAGCAGTAGCGTCTTCAATTTCATCAGCGATAACTTCTTCTTCTTCAATTGCTACAACTTCTTCTTCAATTGCTTCGGGTGCTGTTTCCATTTCCGAAACTAAATTTTCTGTAGGTTCTGCAATTTCTTGAATTTCTGTTTGAGTCACTTCTTGTGACACATTCTCTACATTTCCATCTGTCTCATTCAAATTCATTGACAGGTTATCATTCTTTTCTTCTAACATTTTTAAATGTTTAAGGTTCATATTATTTAACGCCCGAAAGATAGCAAAAGCGAAATCAAAATTCAAAGAAATTTCGATAATTAAACACATTTAGAAGATAAAATACTCGTTTTTAATGAATTTTTAAATTTAAATACCTTTTAAAGTAATTTATACTTACATATTTTGAACTATTATTCGTTGAATAGTAATCCAATATATTCCATATAAACATCCGCTTTTGTACTTAGAATGAAACCATCAAAAGATTGAAAAGAAATTCAAAATTCAAACTATCCGATTTATTTGGAGCGAATAGTCCTTTTGTATTTGGAGGATTAGGCAATCTATGCAATCAGCTCTGAAGTACTTTAAAGTAGTCATAAACTACTTTTAACTGGTTATACTACTACTTTAAAGAGGTCTTGAAGTACTTTAAAGTGGTTATACAACTACTTTAAAGTGGTTATACAACTACTTTTAAGTGGTTGGTCAACTACTTTTAAGTGGTTAGGCAACGTGTTTAAAGTGGTCTTGAACCACTTTAAAGTGGTTATAAGACGTATTAAAAGTACTTCCGAACCACTTTAATGGGGTTAGGCAACGTGGTAAAAGTGGTCTTGAACCACTTTAAAGTGGTTATAGGACGTATTAAAAGTACTTCCGAACCACTTTAATGGGGTTATAGAACGTGGTAAATGCCGCTTTCAGACACAGCGAAATCCCATAGGGATGACCCATTTTGTAACGTCGGACTTTAGTCCGATGATAAAAATAATGCAGCCGCAGCTTTGAAAAAGTTCTTATGAAAATATAAACGTGAAATTTTAGCCCCGATAGCAGCGGCATCCCACGCTTTTGGGCGTGGATATAGCGGATAGCGGGAAGAATGGTGAGGGAAACTACAATCGTTCTGCTCCTAAAAAAACCTAAAACTAATGTGAAAATTGAGTAGATTTAGGCATTTAGGAAGCTTTTTTAATCGTTATTTTCGATTTGCTTGTAGGCGTCAATGACTTTTTTGACCAATCTGTGGCGCACAATGTCTTTGTCGTCAAGGTAAATTATCCCAATTCCATCGACATCTTTCAAAACCAATAAGGCTTCTTTGAGTCCAGATATGGTGCGTCTTGGCAAATCGACTTGACCTGGATCGCCTGTAATCATAAACTTGGCGTTTTTTCCCATACGTGTCAAAAACATTTTCATTTGAGAATGGGTGGTGTTTTGCGCTTCGTCAAGAATTACAAAGGCTTCGTCCAAGGTTCGTCCCCGCATAAATGCCAATGGGGCAATTTGGATTATTCCTTTCAAGAGGTAATCTTCGAGTTTTTCGTTGGGTAACATATCGCGCAAAGCATCGTATAAAGGCTGCATATACGGGTCTAATTTCTCTTTCATATCGCCAGGAAGAAATCCTAAATTTTCACCCGCTTCGACTGCAGGACGTGTCAAAATGATTTTTTTGACTTGCTTTTCTTTCAATGCTTTTACCGCCATTGCCACGCCAGTATAAGTTTTTCCAGTTCCCGCAGGCCCAACAGCAAATACCATATCGTTTTTGTTGATGGTGTCCACCAATAATTGCTGGTTGGCAGTCATTGCTTTGATAATTCTTCCACCAACGCCGTGCACCAAAATATTGTCTTTGGAATCCATTCGTCGGTCGTCTTGAACATCACTTTGGATGACTCTTTCGATAACATTGGTGTCAATATTATTGTAACGGGTAAAATGAAGCATTAATCTGTTGAACCGTTTTTCAAATTCATCAAGGGATTCTTTTTCGCCAAAAACTTTGATTGTTGTTCCTCTGGCAACAATTTTCAACTTTGGGTAATACTTTTTAATTGTTTCAAGATGAGTGTCTTGAGCGCCCCAAAAGTCTTTTGGAGCGATGTCGATGAGCTCGATTGTTCTTTCGTTCAAATGTGTTGGATTTAATTTAAAATTAGTCACCGATAATTATTAGCTTTGCATTTCAAATTTAATGAAAATTAGTTGTAAATCCTTGTATTAGTTATAAACAATTTTATGTCAATAATTACCCTAACTACCGATTACGGGCTCAAAGATCACTTTGTTGGTGCTTTGAAAGGTAAAATATTGACCGAAAATTCCGAAGCTACTATTGTAGATATTTCGCATAATATCGACCCATTTAACACTGTTGAAGCAAGTTACATAATTGGTGCTGCCTATATGAGTTTTCCAAAAGGCACGGTGCACCTCATTGGGGTTGATGCCGAATTGAATAAAGAAAACCAACATATTGCGATGCAATGGAACGATCATTTTTTTATATGTGCCGATAATGGAATTCTAAGTATGCTTTCGCAAAAAGTCGTTCCACAGAAAATTGTTGCCATCAATATTCACGATAGATTATCGGAAGATGCAACCGATTTAGATGTATTTGTAACTGTTGCAAGTCACCTTTCAAAAGGCGGTTCGTTGAATGTTATTGGCAAAGAAATTACTGCTATAAAACAAGTTACAGAGTTGCAACCCGTTGTTGCTGCTGATAAAAATTCGATAAAGGGTTATGTAATTTACATAGATAATTTTGGAAATGTGGTTACGAATATCACCAAGAAATTATTTATGGAAGTTGCTAAAGGAAGACCGTATGAAATTCCGTTATTGCAAAAGCGAAACCAGAAAAAATCGAGTCCAATCAAGAACATTTGGGCTAAATATTCTGATATTGCAAATGCAGGGAAATATCCAATTAAGAATTACGAAGGCGATAAATTAGCAATTTTCAACGAAGCTGGATTTCTCGAAATCGCTATTTTCAGAAGTAATCCTTTGAGTGTTGGTAGTGCTTCAAGCCTAATGGGATTGTATTATAGAGATAGTATTACGATTGAATTTAAATAACGTTTGTCTTTAGTAAATCTAAAATCAACAATCTAAAATCATAAATTAAAAATGTTCGTACGCATAGTAAAATTGAGTTTTCACGAGGAACATATTCCTGCCTTTTTAGAAAATTTCGAAATAATGAAGGAGAAAATACGAAATGCCGAAGGAAATCGTTTACTTGAATTGTATCAGGATAAAACCAATAAAAGTATTTTCTTTACCTATAGTTATTGGGAAACCGAACAAGATTTAGAAAATTATAGAAATTCCGAACTTTTTTATGATGTTTGGACTTTCACAAAAAAATTATTTAATGACAAACCCGAAGCGTGGAGCGTGGATAAATTGGTCAGTTTAAAGTAATAAGTGATCAGTTTCAAATAACCAAATTAACAAATCAACGAATTAACATAAATGAAAGCATTATTATTTAGAGAAATTAAATCCTTTTTTGGTTCGCCAATTGGCTATTTAGTTATCGCTATTTTCCTTATTCTGAACGGATTATTCCTTTGGATTTTTGATGGCGAATACAATATATTAAATTCTGGTTTTGCCGATTTAAGTCCGTTTTTCACCATTTCACCTTGGATATTAATATTCCTAATTCCTGCCGTTACGATGCGCAGTTTTTCGGATGAAATGAAACAAGGAACATTAGAATTGTTGCTCACAAAACCATTGAGTATTTGGCAAATTGTGAATGGCAAGTTTTTTGGTGCCGTACTTTTGATTGTAATTGCAATAATTCCCACCTTTATATATGTATCTGTAATTTCAAGTCTTGGAATGCCCGAAGGCAATATCGATATGGGAAGTACCATTGGTTCCTATTTTGGATTATTGTTCTTAATTTCGGGATATTCGGCAATTGGAATTTTCACTTCTACCCTATCCGATAATCAGATTGTAGCGTTTTTACTTGCCGTATTTTTATGTTTTTTCTTCTATTTCGGATTTGATGGTATTGCGACTTATCTTCCAAACTTCGAAAATTTTATTTCAAATTTAGGAATGAACAGCCATTTCAAGAGTATGAGCCGCGGTGTAATTGACACTCGTGACCTTCTATATTTTGTGAGTATCACTATTTTATTCCTTTCGCTTACTGTTTTTAAATTAAAATCTTTGAAATTGTAATGAATCAAATTAAAAAAAATAACCTAAAAACGGTTTTATTTACCGTGATAATTCTACTCGTATTAAATGGGATTGGAAGTCAGATTTTTCATCGTTTTGATTTAACAAAAGACCACAGATATACCCTTTCGCCTACTTCTTTAAAAATAATTAAAGACATCAAAGAGCCTTTGATAATTGATGTATTCTTAAAAGGGGAATTTCCTGGTGAATTCAAGAAATTGCAAACAGAAACGCAACAATTATTAGAAGAATTCAAAGCCTATAATTCTAATATTGTATTTCAATTCGTCAATCCATTGGAAAACGAAGAAGAAAAAGATACGATAATGCAATCGTTTATGAATCGAGGCTTAACGCCAATAAATGTAACGTTGGACGACAAAGGAAAACAGACGCAAGAAGTGGTTTTTCCGTGGGCAATTGCAACGTATCACGGGCGAAGTGTGAAAGTGCCGTTGTTGAAAAATATGATGGGTGCTTCCACCGCTGAAAAAGTGGTGAGTTCGGTGCAACAT
Organism: Bacteroidota bacterium; assembly: GCA_947466955.1. GTDB lineage: Bacteria > Bacteroidota > Bacteroidia > Flavobacteriales > Flavobacteriaceae > Flavobacterium. Next base: position 1,293 of record CANIFM010000067.1, on the reverse strand, counting down.
TTGGAATATGCTTTTGCAAATGCGTTTAATACGATTGCTAAAGCAAAAGAAAAAAAGGTTGCCATCATCAAAGGAAACGGTGAATTGCAGGATTTATTAATGGCAGATTTCATCAAGCAAGTCCGCGAAAATTACTATATAGGAACCTTCACTTTAGATTCTGTAGCTAAAAAACCGAATGAAAGTTTGTCGTATTTGAAAAATTATGATTTGGCTATTATTGCAAAACCAACCGAAAAATTCTCAGATGAAGAGAAATTAGTTTTAGATCAATTTGTGATGAACGGCGGAAAAACATTGTGGCTTGTGGATCAAGTGAATATGGAAATGGACAGTTTGTATAATGATTCAGGAACGACTTTGGCATTTCCAAACGACTTGAATTTGAATGATATGTTGTTCAAATATGGCGTGAGAATCAACCCTGATTTGGTGAAAGATTTAATGGCGACACCCATTGCTCTTGCCACTGGTGATAAAGGAAGTGCCGCACAATACACACAATTTCCGTGGTTTTATTCGCCAATGGTTTATCCATCGGCAAAACACCCAATTGTTAGCAATCTTGACGCTGTGAAATTTGAATTTGCAAGCGGAATTGATACTTTAAAAAATGGAATTAAGAAAACGGTGTTGTTACAATCTTCGCCTTATTCAAAATTAGTTGGTGCGCCTGTTGAAGTCAAATTGGATATGGTTCAAGAAAGACCAGAACAATCAGAATTCAAAAATAAAGGAAATATTCCCGTAGCCGTTTTATTAGAAGGTGAATTTCATTCAGTTTTTGAAAACCGCGTGATGCCTTTTCAGGAAAAAACATTTGAATCTAAAGGAAAAAATAATAAAATGATTGTTATTTCTGATGGCGATGTTATCAGAAATCAATTGGATAAAAATTACCAACCTTTAGAACTTGGTTATGACAAATGGACCAATAAACTATACGGAAATAAAGAGTTTTTGATGAATTGTGTCAATTATTTATTGGACGACAACGGACTTATTAACATTCGTAGTAAAGTGGTAGATTTGCCAATTTTAGACAAAGAAAAAGTATATGAAAATTATACAAAGTCACAAATTATTAGTGTTGGTTTGCCAATTATTACGCTGATTATTTTCGGATTCCTTTTCACTTTTTTACGAAAAAGAAAATACAGCAAATAATTGTTAATAAAATTGTTTTCACTATTTGATAAGATTAAGATATATTTGTAGAATGAAATAAACACATTTCTGAAAAATTCAGTTTTGTGATTGATTAAAAAAACAGCCAAAGATGAAGTTTATAGT
>CANIFM010000066.1 GCA_947466955.1 Bacteroidota bacterium | reverse complement strand
AATTGTTGTTCAACCTGTTCTTTATTTCCCCAAATTACAGTCTCATTATTTTGAAATAACTGTGTTCCAGCCAAAGCTACCGTATGAAATTCATTACCATTTGCTTTAAGCAAACGTTCTGGAGTTGCACCCATCCACAAACCAATTTCTGGATGAAACCAGCAATAAGTAAAGGCTGTGGGATAGGAATTTACTAATTTTTCAAATAATGAAACTAAGTCGAAATTTGGTAAGTCAATTACTTCCTCACGCGATAAAACAACTTTATTGAACCTTCCATTTTCAATGGCGTCAATTGCTTTTTGAACTAAATTTTCAAAATTATTTTTTGCTAATTCATCTACAAAAGTATCGGAATTGGAATTTTTAATTATGGGATTTGGAATAAATTCAATTTCAATCAATTCCGATTCTCGCTCTGGAATTAGCAATACCTGCTTACCATCAAATGGAGCAAAAACAAAACCTTTCTCGGTGAAATCTTCTGTTAAGTACAACTGATTGTTCTTTTGAAAAAGCCCTGAAATACTATTTATATTGGGTTTGCTATAAATTACAAACGGTAAATTATTCTGAAATTGTAGTTTTACTTTTATAAAAAAATCAATCATAATTTCAATTGTATGAGTTTAAAACACATTTAAATTACTACTTGTTTTTTATTTGTAAAACCATATTCGTCAGTTTACAAAGCGAAATTAACTTCCCTTCTTCATCGGTGATTTTAATTTCCCATAAATGCAAACTACGTCCTTTGTGAATGATTTTTGCAGTTCCAAAAACAATTCCTTCTTTTTTGCTTCTCAAATGATTGGCTGAAATTTCAATGCCTCGAATTTCACTTTCTTCAGGATTTACAAACAACATTGAAGCCGCACTTCCCACACTTTCTGCTAAAGCAACTGATGCGCCACCGTGCAACAATCCCATTGGTTGATGAATTCTTGGATTGACAGGCATTTTGGCAACTAAAAAATCTTCGCCCGCATCTATAAATTCAATTTCTAATGTTTCCATCAAAGTATTTTTTGAAAACAAATTGCACATTGAAAGGATTTTCTCTTTATCGAAAGCCATTTTTTTTTGATGTAAAATTAATACATTATAAGGTTAGTTGAAAATTTATTACCATTTTAGTGCGCTTATGCAAATTGGCAAACTAAAATCAATACTTTTTCGTTATCCATTAACAAATTAGAAGTTCGGGTATTTATTATTATCAAATTAATACCTATTTTTACAAAAAATCAGTAGCAATGCGAAATACAATTTATGTCCTTTTTATCGGAATTTTAATTTCAATGTCTTCGTGTAGAAAAGATTTTGTATTTGAACCAAGCTCTGGAAATTTGGGTTTTTCAAAAGATACAGTTTACTTAGATACTGTTTTTACTAACATAGGATCAAGCACTTACACTTTAAAAGTTTATAATAAAAGTAACAATGACATTTTAATTCCTAAAATTCAATTAGGAAAAGGAGCGGCATCAAAATACAGAATGACAATTGATGGAATGCAAGGTCAAAACGGAAAAATATTTAATAATGTTGAACTTTTAGCGAAAGATAGTATGTATGTTTTCATTGAAACAACAGCTGAAATTACCGATGCAAATCCTACCGATTTTTTATATACCGATCAAATTCAATTTGATTCTGGCAGTAATTTACAAAATGTTGAATTGGTAACTTTAATTCAAGATGCGGTTTTTTTATACCCACAAAAGTACGTTGATGCCACAACTGGCGAAGTATCTTACGAATCATTGCCTTTCGGCGAAGATCAAATTTACGGTTTCGTTTTAGACCATAATGACCACAATGACGAATACCATTGGACAAATGCAAAGCCTTACGTTATCTATGGATATGCGGGAATTCCGAGTGGCGAAACGCTCAATATTGACCCAGGTGCTCGAATACATTTTCACGCAAATTCAGGAATAATTGTTGGAAATGGCGGTTCATTAAAAGTAAACGGACAAGTTTCTACAACTACCGCTTTAGAAAAAGAAGTCATTTTTGAAGGCGACCGATTAGAACCCGGTTTTTCTGATGTTCCCGGACAATGGGGATTGATTTGGATGAGTCAAGGAAGTGTGAACAATCAAATTAATCATTTAACTTTAAAAAATGCAACCGTTGGAATTTTTGTGGGAGATGTTGAAAATGCTACAAATACCACTTTAAAAATTGATAATTCACAGATTTATAATTGTTCCAATCTTGGGATATTGGCACGAACTGCAAAAATTGAAGGCACTAATTTAGTCCTCAATTCTGCTGGTCAGGCAAGTCTCGCTTGCACCGAAGGCGGTTCCTATATTTTCAAACATTGCACGTTCAATAACAACTGGCAAAGTTCCAAACAAGTTGCGGTTTTAGTGAGTAATTACAGTAATATAAATAATGTTATAACCCCAATTGCTTTGAATCAGGCGGAATTTGACAATTGCATTATCTATGGTTCCAACCAAGTTGAAATGATTTTGGATAAAAAAGACGGTGCCAATTTCAATTATCAATTCAATAATTGTTTGCTCAAATTTAACAACACAGCCAATCAATTCACCAACAATTCTTTGTATTTATTTGATGCTGATGCAACACATTACACCAATATTATCAGAAATCGAGACCCTAAATTTCAAAATGCAAATCAAAATAAATTGAATATTGACGATACTTCCGCCGCTTTCGCAAATGGAAATCCGGCATATCTAATTTTGACAGATATTTTAGGAATTGCAAGGACTTTACCCCCAGATTTAGGTGCTTATAAAAATGCACCATTTCCCATAATTCCTTAATTTAATTTCTTTTCAAAAATAACAAATAACTCTTTGTTTGCTCTGGGTGCTATAGAATTATAAGCTGTTTCCATGGTAATTATATTAAAATCGTATTGAAACAAGGAAATATATTCTTCTTTTGAACCTCCAAAAGGCGGTCCTTCAACAGTTAATGGAAATTGGAACATTAGTCCTACTATTTTACCTTTGGGATTTAATAAGGATTTCATTTTCTGAACATAATCCTTGCGTAACTCTGGATTCAAAGCGCAAAAGAATGTTTGTTCAATTATTAAATCATATTTCCCCTCTAGCTCAAAAAAATCAGCGTTGATAATTTGATTATTATCTAAATCTGGAATTCTTTTTTTAATATTTTCTAAAGGAGTTTCAGCATAATCAACCACAAAGGAGTTTTGAAATCCTTTTTCAATTAAATATTCAAACTCATAGCCATTTCCAGCGCCAGGAACCAGAATATTGATATTTCTCTCTGTCAATTGGTCGATATATTCCTTAATCGGTGTTGTAATTTCACCAACATTCCAAGCAACTTCACCCTTTTTATAGCGTTCTTCCCAATATTTACTAGTCAGTTTCATCGTCATTTGTTTCATTTCCAAAATCTTCTAAATCTCGACGGTCTTTTTTTGTTGGTCGTCCATCACCCGTTTTTCGATAATGTTCTTTTGATAATTTCAATAGTTCAAGATGTTGAAATGCTTCAATTGGCGTTTCGTTTTTTCTATAAATATCAACCAATTTTGCAGCAACTCTATTTGGCGGAATATCTAAAACTACAATTATTTGAGTAATTTGGTCTTTTCTAAAAGTGATTTTATCCGTTGGAAATACTTCTTTCGATGGTTTTGCAACTAAGCCATTTACTGTAATATGATTTTTTTTACAGGCTTCTGTAACCATATTTCTGGTTTTATAATACCGAACGCACCATAAAAATTTATCTACTCTCATATTTTTTCTAAAATCAAAGTTAAATTGGATACAAAAATAAATCAATATTGTATCTTGCGCTCTTAAATTTTATAAAAAATGAATAAATATTTTAAAATAGTTTTATTTCTTTTAATTGGGTTAACAATTGGTTCATGTACAAAAAGTGATTCAACCGCAACGGTGCCTTTAAGGGATTATACAGTTCAAAATGCAGCCGACATGGATTCTATCAATAAATATATCGATACACACTTCATCACAGTAGATTCTGATTTTAATGCTACTATGACAAAAATTCCAGTTGGAGGAACACAACAATCTATTCGTTTGCAACAAACATACCCACTGCAATTCAAAATGGTTCAGAATGATGAACAAGGTGTTAACTATAAAGTATATTATATAAGTCTTCGTGAAGGAACTAATCAAAGTACGACAGCCGTAGATTCGTCTTTTGTTTCTTACAGAGGTACTTTAGTTTCAGATGTGCAATTTGATTTTTCAGATAATCCAATTTGGTTTCCATTACAAACAGTTGTGGCAGGTTGGGGTGAAATTATACCATTATTTAAAACAGGAACTTTTGATACTTCAGAAGGACCAAACCCTACAACTTTTGCGAATTTTGGAGCAGGAGTAATGTTTATCCCTTCAGGTTTAGGATATTATAATCAAATTCCTTCAGCTTATGTACCTTCTTATTCTCCTTTGATTTTTAGTTTTAAATTAAAAAGCCAACGTTATAGAGACCATGATCGGGATTATATATTGTCTAAGTATGAGGTTGATCCTGCTGTAGTTGGTCAAAAACCTAAAGATTATGATAGTGATGGTGATGGTGTTCCAAATTTATACGATATTGACGATGATGGAGATCATTTTATGACAAAAATAGAAATTAAAAGACCGAATATAATTGTAAATGGAGTTTCTGTAAGTAATGGTTATTACCCTTATAATGGCGCTGATGTTGACGATCCTTCAACTCCAAATATTGATGAAAGACAAGGTATTCCAAGAAAATTTACTGGCCCAATAAATACATTGACTAATTTACCAACTCCTTTACCTTCAGACTTTACAGACCCTACAAGATTGAGAAGACATTTAGACCCTACGAGTTTTCCTCCTTATGAATAATCTAAAACAATTTAATTTAAATAGAAAAGAGCCCTTATAAGAGCTCTTTTCTATTTAATTTTTTTTTGAATTTATAAATTGCGATTAGTATCTCAATTTATTTTATTCTAATTTACTCTATTTAATTGAATACCTCAAAATCATTACCATCAAAACTGGCAAATACCATACTAGGATGTGAATCTTGATGAAACATATTTCCCAAATTATCAATAGCAATAGCGCCAGCAAAACCATTGTACGGTTTTAACTCCGAAAAAGTTTTGTTGAAAGCCATTTCTAAAGTAAATCCATCGGTTACACGAGTTACAATTTTAGCTGCAGTTGCATTACTGACTATGTCCTCACCTACTCCAGTTAAACTAACGCCACAAAATTCGTTAACATAATTTCCAGCTACAGTTGCAGAATCTGATATACGACCTGGTATTTCAAAGCCTTTTCCGCCAGTAGAAGTTCCAACAGCAAGTTTTCCGTCTTTATCCAAAGCGACACAGCCTACAGTTCCTGTTCCCAATGATTTTAATTTAGCTTCATATTCTGCTTTTCGTTGAGGAATTTCTGTTGAAAATTTCTCAAAACCGTGTTGTCTTGCAAAATTGGTCGCTCCACTTCCACCCAAAATTCTATCATCAAATGGCAGTAATGCAGCGGCAACTTGAATAGGATTTTTCACTTCTTCAATATTAATTACGCCACTCATTTTTTGGGTTGAACCGTCCATTAAAGCAGCGCTCATTCTTATTTTTCCATCACTTTGAATTTGGGAACCAATTCCTGCATTGAACAATTCATCGTCTTCCAATTGAGAAACTGCAAAAATAACCGTTTCCAAAGCAGAATGGAACTTTAAATAGTCAAAAGAATTCTTCACAATTCGCTCTAAAGCCTCTTGTTTGGCTACTTTAGTTTCAGCATTTGTAGAAGATTCAGAGAAAAAACCACCGTGAATAATTAGTTTCATAAGATTAAATAATTAGTATTCTTACGAATTAATATATTGAGAACTTTGAATTGTCATTTTATAAGTATCCAAATCGAAGGTGTCGTATTTACTCATAACATGTGTTACCAAATGCGAAATTGAAATGGGCTGCCCCAATTCTACTTCTGTTAAATTCGTATCTTTAATCTCACGTCCATCAACCAAAATAACCAATCCAGAACCAATTGCTTCCATTCGATTATTATGAGTTATTAATAAACCTGTATCTTCTCCAAGACCAATTCCTAAAACTTTTGGATTTCCTACAACCGATTGAAACAACCTTCCAATTCTTCCCCGTTGAACAAAATGGGTATCAATTACTACGTTGTCAATAAAACCTAAACCACTTGTAATTTTAACTTCCCCTTTCAATAAAGCTTCGGAGCTACTTCCTTGATAAATCATAGTATTTGATGCTGCCGCCGCTCCCGCAGAAGTCCCAGCATATATAAATTCTTCATTTCTATATTTATCCAATAAAATATCGTGGAAAGGAGTACCTCCAAGAATTGAGGTCAATCGAAGTTGATCGCCACCTGTTAGCATTACTACGTCGGCAGCTTTCAAACGATCCAGAATTTCAGAATCCATCGCTTGTTCTCTTTTTTCAATGTATAAAACATCAACATTTAAAGCTCCTAACGAGTTAAATGCTTTTACATATTCAGGTCCAATTTCTTTAGGAATTTTAGAAGCCGTGGTAATTATTTCAATTCTTGATAATTCCTTATGTTTAGATTCTACTAAAATTCTTTTTAGAATTCCAGTTTCAAAAAAGTTTAAATTGTTTGTTGCATTTTTATCTAATTCCGTTTCTGTGAAACTTCCTTTATCAACTGCACCACCTATTATTATTAATTTTCCTTGTATATTCATTTGGTAAAAATAACTAAAAATTGAAATATTGCAACTCAAAATCAATATTTAAAATTATATTTTTTAACCTATTTGATTTGAATTAAATTATTTATGAAATAATCTAATTTTCAATTGGATTCAAATACTTTTTTTACAAAAAAATCGTTAAACTTTTAATATCACTACAAAACCCAAAAAATAAATCATTTTTGTAGATGCATTTAAAAAAAATATGCAAATTTGTACACTTACTAAATTAAAATAATAGCTATGTTTTTAAACTTTTTGCTTCAAGCCTCCAATCCTATTGCTGACACTCTTGCAAATGCTGCGGCAAATCCCGAAATGAATGTTAGTGTGACGGAAAGCGTTTCCTATTTGGATTTTTTGCTGAAAGGTGGAATTATGATTATTCCAATTATTTTGCTGCTTTTCTTTTGTATTTATGTAATTATTGAACGGTATTTATCCATCAAAAAAGCGACTAAACAAGATGCAAATTTAATTAGCGATGTAAAAATGCAATTGCAATCAGGCAAATTAGACAATGCAATTATGATGTGTAGTCGTGAAAATACGGCTTCTGGGAATATTATGAAAAGTGGAATTTCAATTATTGGAAGACCCATTAGCGAAATTGAATCAGTGATGGAACGCACCGCCAACGTTGAAATTGCAGAAATGGAAAAGGGTTTAGGACATTTAGGATTGATTTCTGGAATTGCACCAATTCTTGGTTTTATCGGAACAATTTCTGGGGTTATAAAAATATTTCATACAATATCAAACACAGGAAATTTGAATATTCAAACTATTTCTGGGGGTTTATATGAAAAAATGATTAGTAGTGGCGCCGGACTTGTCGTGGGCGTAGTTGCTTATTCTGCCTATCATTTATTCAATATGATGATTGATAGTTTTTCACTTAAAGTACAAAAACAGACTTTAGAAATCATTAACGTAATTCAACAACCGTAATATGGCAATTAAAAGAAACAAGCGATTTCACGCAGAAATTCCGACTTCGTCATTGAGCGATATTATGTTCTTTTTGTTTTTGTTTTTTCTAATTATTTCTACTTTGGCAAATCCAAATGTGATAAAATTGACCTTGCCAAAAGCAGCGACAAACGAAACTACAAATAAAGATCATATTAGTTTATCGGTTACAGAAGATAAATTGTACTATATTGATAAACAAGAAGTTCCGTTCGATCAATTAGAGCAAACTTTAGCTGAAAAAACAGCTGCATCAAATGACAAAACTGTCGTGGTTCGAGTTCCCGCTGATAATAAAGTACAAGATTTAGTCGATTTAATGCAAATGGGAGTAAAATTAAAATTGAACTTTGTAATTGCAACTTCTAAATAATTACAAAATGATTAGAACCTTATTATTAATTGCACTAGGAGGCGGAATTGGAAGTGTTTTCCGATATTTAACTGCTATTTTAGTGCAAAAATATTATGCTTCAGTATTTCCATTGGCTACATTAATTACGAATGTTTTAGGCTGTTTCCTAATTGGAATCGCCATAAGTTTATTAGAAAAAAATGACTTGGTAAATTCCAATTTAAAGTGGTTTTTTATCACTGGATTTTGTGGTGGTTATACTACATTTTCAACTTTTGGACTTGAAAATATCAATTTACTACAAAACAATAATTCTGGTTTGGCTTTTGTTTATATTGGTTTAAGCATAATCACTGGATTATTTGCCGTTTGGTTGGGACTAATTATTGCAAAATAAAAATTGTAAGAACGTGTTAAATTGTTTCTATTTTGTGAAAAAAATGTAACTTCGCAGTCTATGAAAAATTTTGACATCCAAACGATAAAGTCGCTTTTAGCAACACCAAAAAAAATTGTAATTATTCCGCATCGCAATCCTGATGGGGACGCAATGGGTTCTACTTTGGGTTTATACCATTTTCTATTAAAATTAAAACACCAAGTACTTGTAATTTCACCGAACGAATTTCCTGAATTTTTAGACTGGCTTCCTGGTTCAGAAACCGTTTTGACGTATGAAAAACACAAAGACGAAACCACAAAAATTCTTCAAGAAGCAGAATTACTTTTTACCTTAGATTTCAATGCACTGCATCGTGTTGGGGAAATGGAAACCATTTTAAAAGAACTGACCGCACCTTACATAATGATAGATCATCATCAAAAACCAGATGATTATGCGGCTTTTATTTATTCTGATACACAATTTGGTTCTACTTGTGAAATGGTTTACAATTTCATTGAATTATTAGATCAAACTCATTTATTAGATAAAACAATTGCAACTTGCATTTACACTGGAATTCTAACTGATTCTGGTTCGTTTCGATTCCCAAAAACAACAGGAAAAACTCATAGAATTGTGGCAAGTTTGATAGATTTGGGCGTTGAAAACACTTTGATTCCAAATTTATTATTTGATAATAATTCCTACAATCGTTTGCAATTATTGGGCAGAGCGTTACAAAATATGAAAGTGATGTCGGAATTTAATACGTCTTATATCACGCTATCACAAGCAGAATTAGACAGTTTTGAACACATTAAAGGCGATACAGAAGGAATTGTAAATTATGGATTAACGATAAAAGGTATTATTTTTACTGCCATTTTTATCGAAAATAGAGAAGAGAAAATCATAAAAATATCATTCCGTTCACAAGGCGATTTTGATGTCAACCAATTTGCAAGAGACAACTTTAGCGGAGGCGGACATATCAATGCTGCTGGGGGAAAATCAGATTTATCTTTGGAAGAAACTATCAAAAAATTTGAAGGTTTGGTAACTCAAAATTTAAAACTAAATGAAATTATTTAAGCAATTACTACTTCTAATTATTGGAGTATTTACTATTTTGAGTTGTAGCCAACAAAAAGCGAGAAGACCAATTTCACAATCGTCTGGAACTTTTATGAAAGAATCTGCTGAGCGAAATAAAAAACTCATTGCAACCGAAGAAGCGAAGATTGATTCTATCATAAAAAGCAATCCAGAAATGAATTATATTTCTTCAAAAAAAGGATATTGGTACCATTATGAAAGCAAAAATGAATTAGACACTTTGCGACCAAAAAAAGGCGATGTTGCCTATTTTGATTATGAAATCAAAGATTTAAAAGGAAATATTATCTATTCCGATGTAGAATTAAAACCACAAGAATATCACGTTGACAAAGAGCAAAAAATAATGATTGGTTTGCGTCACGGAATTAAATTAATGCACAAAAAGGAAAAAATCACCTTTCTTTTCCCTTCACACGTAGCGTATGGTTATCACGGTGACGAGCGAAGAATTGGAACAAATGAACCCATTATTTGCACCGTAACTTTAAATGATTTTAAACCCGAAGAAAAAATAATTAAATAATAAATAAAACGCATCAGATATTCTAAAATTCATAAAAAAAATCTGTGAAAATCTGTGAAATCTGTGGTAAAAAAAGAAGCGAAGCTTCATATAATCAAACAAATAGTAATTAAAATGAAAAAAAGAATACCTTTATTGTTAATCGTAATTGCAACATTTATTTCTTGCAAAGACACCCATAGCAATTTAAAAGACGGATTGTACGCTGAAATTGTAACCAATAAAGGAACGATATTAGCACAATTAGAATTTGAGAAAACACCAATAACCGTTGCCAATTTCGTAACATTAGCAGAAGGAAATAACAGTTATGTAAATGAGCAATTCAAGGGAAAACCTTTTTACAATAACCTAAAATTTCATAGAGTAATTCCCGATTTTATGATTCAAGGTGGTGATCCTTTGGGAGATGGAACTGGCGATACTGGTTACAAATTTAAAGATGAAATTACCGATTTAAAATTTGATCAAGGTGGATTATTGGCAATGGCAAATTCAGGGCCTGGAACCAATAGCAGTCAGTTTTTCATTACACACAAAGAAACGCCTTGGCTAAATGGATTGCATACTATTTTTGGTCACGTTATTGAAAACGGAATGGAAACCGTGAATGCGATTGTTCAAAATGACGATATAAAATCCATTACAATTATTAGAAAAGGAGAAGCAGCGAAGAAATTTGATGCCGTAAAAGTATTCAGTAATTTCTTTGCTAACGAAGCTGAAAATTTGAAAAACCAAGCTAAAATCGATGCTGAAAACAATAAAATTTACATCGAAAAATACAAACCCGTAATTGAAGCTAAAGTAGCTTCTTTTGCAGCATTGAAAGCAACTTCTGTAACCACAAAAAGTGGTTTGCAATTTAAAATCATCAAAAAAGGAAGTGGCAAAAAACCAGTAAATGGAGCATCAATTTACATTCATTACGCAGGATTTTTAGAAGATGGAACATTATTTGATACGAGTATTGAAGCTGTGGCAAATGCATTTGGAAAATTTGACCAACGAAGAGCTGACGCCAATCAATACACACCAATCCCTTTTCAAGCGGGTAAAAAAGACGGTATGATTCCAGGTTTTATTGAAGGAATTGAAAATATTTCTTTTGGAGACAAGGCAATTTTATTTATTCCAACTCGTTTGGGTTACGGAGAAGCTGGTGCTGGAGGCGTAATTCCACCAAATGCCAATATCATATTTGAAATAGAATTGTTTGAAAATATGCCTAAAAAATAAATAACGAATTGGGAATAAACCTGAAATCCCAGCATAACGCAAATAAGTAAGGAGCTTTTAAACTAAATAAAATGAAATTTAAAGTATTGTTTTTATTGTTCTTTGGAATAACTACCTCGATTTATTCTCAAAAAACTAAAAAAGTTGTTGCCACTAAAAAACCAGTTGCAACAGTTCAGAAACTAAATCCAAATGCAAACGAAGGGATTTTCGTAGAATTTGAAACTACAAAAGGAAAAATTGTATTAATGTTAGAATACAAAAAAACACCAATTACTGTTGCTAATTTTATCTCTTTAATTGAAGGTACAAACCCATTTGTAACAGATGAAAAACTAAAAGGAAAACCTTTTTATAACGGATTAAAATTCCACAGAGTTATCAAAGATTTTATGATTCAAGGTGGTGATCCTGCTGGAAATGGTTCTGGCGGCTGTGGTTATAGCTTCAAAGATGAATGTATTCCTGAAATGAAATTTGATAAAGGAGGAATTCTTGCTATGGCGAATTCGGGTCCTGCAACCAATAGCAGTCAGTTTTTTATTACGCATAAAGACACACCTTGGTTGAATGGAAAACACACTATTTTTGGTCACGTTGTATCAGGAATGGATGTTGTGAATGCAATCGTTCAAGATGATGTAATGCTAAAAGTTACCGTTTCAAGAGTTGGTGCAGAAGCAAAAAAATTCGATGCGCCTAAAGTTTTCTCTGATTACTACGCAAATAAAGGAGCCGACGATGCAAAACAAAATGCAGCACAAGCAGAAGAAAGAGCAAAACAAGCAGCTATTGATGCCGCAGCAAAGAAAATTTATGATGAAAAATATGCTCCTGTAAAAGCTGCAAAAGTTGCTGAATTAGCTATAATCAGAGCTACAGCAACAAAATCTGAAACAGGATTAGAATATAAAATTATTCAAAAAGGTGCTGGCGTAAAACCTGCCGACGGAGCCAATGTTTTTATTCACTATGCTGGTTATCTTGAAGACGGAACCTTATTTGACAGTAGCTATGAAGAAGTAAATAAAGTTTACGGAAAATTTGATCAAAACAGAGCTTCTCAAAACGGATACCAACCTTTTCCTTTCCAATATGGTAAAAAAGACGGCTTGATTCCTGGATTTATCGAAGGATTGAACGCAATGTCTTTCGGAGATAAAGCGGTAGTTTTCATCCCTTCAAAATTAGGATACGGCGAAAGAGGCGCAGGAAATGTGATTCCACCAAATGCTAATATTATTTTTGAAATGGAATTATTAGAAGCGATGCCAACACCAGTTGCTGCAGAAGCAAAAAAATAATTTAAGTTTATACCAAAAAAAAGGTGTTTCGGAAAGCTCTGAAACACCTTTTTT
>CANIFM010000065.1 GCA_947466955.1 Bacteroidota bacterium | reverse complement strand
TTTATTCCAATTATAATCACTACGTTTACACTTCCCCCCAAACGATATAAAGTAATTTATGCCTATGACCTACATATATTTCTGCGCACTCGCAACAATCCTAAATTACATTTCGTGTAGTACCCTTCTGAAGACAAATTGTTTTGAGAAGTTTTTGCTATGGGATAAACTTTGACAAAGGTGTTATATCAATTTTAGGGATTAGAATTAAACAGGGACGCCGAAAACTGTATCAAAGAGTAGGTAAAACAAACACGAGTAAGGTGCTCGTGTGAGCAGAAATTGATAAAAAATCTATTTATCTAAAGAAATTAATTACATTTTCTACTTTATATATTTAAAATTTTTCATATGATTAGTTTATCTTCTTTGTTATCGAATGTTTCTATTCCGCCAGATCCGATTAAAGTTTTTTTTTACAATAATTATATAGTAGAACTTATCGGGGGAATTATGTTGTCTATTATGGGTCTTTTATTAATTTGGTTTTTACGTCCGAAAGTTAAGATTGCCCCAAAAATTGCTTTTATTGAAAAAGACGGTAAAAATATTTATAATATTAAGGTCATTAATAAATCATATATTTTTCAGTTAGTTGATATTACATTTGAACTTACTATGCTTAAACCAAAATCAACCCCCAAAGGAATGAATATTGGAATAAAAAAAATTAATTTAGTTTCAGATCATTTGTGGTTTTTAAGTAGAAGACAAGGCGCAATTAATAGATTTTTTGCAAAGGACATTTATGCTACTTATGCAATAGTTATTACGATAGACCCTGATTTTGATTTATTGAAAGAATGGAAGTCTGAAGAGAATACTGCTGCGTGTTTTGATTTAAAAGTTATAGCAAAAAATAATTTCAGTGGAATTACAAGTATTAATCATGAAAAGTTTAATCATTTTTCTTGTATTAAAAATGGAGAATATTGTCATGGAAATTCACTTCAGATAGAGAATAATAATTAATGAAATTATTTTAAAAATTAATAGAACTTTAATACAATTACAATGTATTTATATATATATTTGTCCAAGATCAATTATAAATCAAAAAGAAAAAATTATGAGAGCACTACATGATATTACTGAATTTTAACGCTTAACACCTCAAAATATAAAAAAACTTTCTGAATGAAGGTTTTTTTTATGACATTATTTTAAGGATAATTATTATGTAAAAGAATTTTAGACCCCAGATGACTCGGACATGCCCCGATCCCCGCTAGTGCGAGCGAAAAGCTCTACCCTCAAACAAGAAAATATTTATTCCAAAAATAACGTTTTCCTTTCAT
Organism: Bacteroidota bacterium; assembly: GCA_947466955.1. Classification (GTDB taxonomy): domain Bacteria; phylum Bacteroidota; class Bacteroidia; order Flavobacteriales; family Flavobacteriaceae; genus Flavobacterium. Next base: position 11,480 of record CANIFM010000065.1, on the reverse strand, counting down.
TGAAAGTTTTAATTGCATAATCAGTTATGCGTTGTTTTTGGCAATCTAAGAAGTCTAAAATTCTAAAATCTAAGTTGTCTCTTTTGCGTGAGGGGGTGAAGTGGATAGCCCACAGGCAAGTGTAGCGAAAGCGGAACTTGGCGAGGACTTGCAACGGAACACCCGACCGAGTTTAGAGATTGCTTCATTCTTCGCAATGACGCTCAAAACGAGGGCACGCCCAAAAAAACTATAAAATCAACAAAAATTTACTTGCAATCATAACTTTCGAGCTTTGACTTTCGACTTTCGACATAAATTTATTACTTTCGCACAACGATTTAAGAAAAGGATAAAATGAGCACTAAATTTACTGAATACAAGGGACTTGACTTGCCGACTGTGGCATCGGAAGTATTGGATTTTTGGAAAAAAGAAAACATATTCGAGAAGAGCGTGACGACTCGCGAAGGAAATAAACCGTTCGTGTTTTTCGAGGGTCCGCCTTCGGCAAATGGATTACCGGGAATTCACCACGTGATGGCACGCGCGATTAAAGATATTTTTTGCCGATATAAAACGCAAAAAGGGTTTCAAGTAAAGCGAAAAGCGGGTTGGGATACGCACGGATTGCCAGTAGAATTAGGTACTGAGAAGGAATTAGGAATTACAAAGGAAGACATAGGAAAGTCGATTTCCATTGAAGAATACAACGAAGCGTGCAAGCGAACGGTGATGCGTTATACGGATGTTTGGAACGATTTGACCGAAAAAATGGGGTATTGGGTGGATATGGAAGATCCGTATGTGACTTATAAATCCAAATATATGGAATCGGTTTGGTGGATTTTGAAACAAATCTACAATAAGGATTTGATGTACAAAGGCTACACGATTCAGCCGTATTCGCCAAAAGCTGGAACGGGATTATCATCGCACGAAGTGAACCAACCAGGAAGTTATAGAGATGTTACGGATACGACGGTGGTGGCGCAGTTTTGCCCCCTAACCCCCAAAGGGGGAACAGGAGAAAACACTGTGTCTAAAGCTTTCGGTATTGCCTCTCCCCCTTTGGGGGAGTCGGAGGGGGCGTTCTTAGCTTGGACAACAACCCCTTGGACTTTACCTTCAAACACTGCATTAACAGTTGGTCCAAAGATAGATTATGTATTAGTTGACACTTTCAATCAATATACTTATTTGCGTTCAAAAGTGATTTTGGCTAAAAATTTAGTTGGAAAACAATTTGCAAAAGGCTTTTTCGAAAGTGCTGAAACTGCTGATTTTGAAAACTTCAAAGCGGGTGACAAACAAATTCCATATCAAGTTGTTGCCGAATGTAAAGGCGCTGATTTAGTTGGAATTCGTTACGAGCAATTAATGAAATTTGCGTTGCCGTATCAAAATTCAGAAAATGCTTTTAGAGTTATTGCTGGTGATTTTGTAACTACCGAAGACGGAACTGGAATTGTACATACTGCTCCAACTTTTGGTGCCGATGATGCGAAAGTTGCCAAAGAAGCTGTGCCTGAAGTACCGCCAATGTTGGTTTTAGACGAAAATGGTAACCTAGTTCCGTTGGTAGATTTGCAAGGGAAATTCATTAATGGTTTGGGAAGTTATTCTGGAAAATACGTTAAAAACGAATATTATAACGATGGTGAAGCACCCGAGCGTTCTGCCGATGTGGATATTGCCATTCAGTTAAAAGAAGAAAATAAAGCCTTCAAAGTCGAGAAATATGTGCACAGTTATCCACATTGTTGGAGAACTGATAAGCCAATTTTGTATTACCCTTTGGATTCTTGGTTTATAGAAATTACGAAAGTTCGAGACAGAATGTTCGACTTGAACGAAACCATCAACTGGAAGCCAAAAGCAACGGGAGAAGGACGTTTTGGAAATTGGTTGAAAAATGCCAACGATTGGAACTTATCGCGTTCACGATATTGGGGAATTCCATTGCCAATTTGGAGAACCGAAGACGGAACAGAAGAAATTCTGATTGGTTCGGTTGAAGAATTATACAACGAAACAGAGAAAGCGATTGCTGCAGGGTTTCAAAAAGTAAATCCTTTTGAAGGTTTTGAAATTGGAAATATGAGCGAAGCAAATTACGATTTGGTTGATTTGCATAAAAATGTTGTTGACGAAATTACGTTGGTTTCTGCCTCTGGTAAAGAAATGAGACGCGAAGCCGATTTAATTGATGTTTGGTTTGATTCTGGCGCAATGCCTTATGCACAGTGGCATTATCCATTTGAAAATAAAGATAAAATTGACGAAAACAAAGATTTCCCTGCCGATTTTATTGCCGAAGGAGTCGATCAAACGCGCGGTTGGTTTTATACGTTGCACGCCATTGGAACATTGGTTTTTGATAAAGTTGCCTATAAAAATGTAGTTTCAAACGGTTTGGTATTGGACAAAAACGGACAAAAAATGTCGAAACGTCTAGGGAATGCCGCCGATCCATTTGAAACATTAAAGGAATATGGTCCTGATGCCACGCGTTGGTATATGATTTCGAATGCCAATCCGTGGGACAATTTAAAATTCGATTTAGAGGGAATTGCTGAGGTTCGTCGAAAATTCTTCGGTACATTATACAATACCTATTCGTTTTTTAGTTTGTATGCCAACATTGATAATTTCAAATATGCTGAAGCTTCAATACCTGTAAATGAAAGACCTGAAATTGACCAGTGGATAATTTCAGAATTAAATACGTTGATAAAAGTAGTTGATGATGCGTATGCCGATTATGAACCTACAAAAGCGGCTCGTGCCATTTCAGAATTTTTGCAAGAAAATTTAAGCAACTGGTATGTTCGTTTGTGTAGAAGACGTTTTTGGAAAGGCGAATACGGACAAGATAAAATTGCAGCATATCAAACATTATACGAGTGTTTATTGGCTATTAGCAAGTTAGGCGCGCCAATTGCTCCATTTTTTATGGATAAATTATACAGAGATTTAACATTAGCGTCACAAACAGAGCAATTTGAAAGTGTACATTTGGCTGATTTTCCGAAAAGCGTTGAAAAGTATGTTGATAAATCGTTAGAGAGTAAAATGCAGAAGGCACAAACCATTTCATCATTGGTTTTATCGCTTCGTAAAAAGGAAATGATAAAAGTGCGTCAGCCGTTACAAAAGATAATGATTCCGATACTTGACGAGAGTCAACGTGCTGAAATTGAGGCGATTTCCGACTTAATAAAAGCAGAAGTAAATGTAAAAGAAATAGTGCTTTTAGATGATGCTTCGGGGATATTGGTTAAGCAAATTAAGCCAAATTTTAAGACACTTGGGCCTCGATTTGGAAAGGATATGGGATTGATTGCCAAAGAGATACAAGGTTTTTCATCGGAACAAATTAATAAATTTGAAAGAGATGGAGTAATTAGTATAATTATTGCAGAAAAAAGCATAAATTTATCATTGGAAGAAGTTGAAATTTCTTCACAAGATATTGAAGGTTGGTTGGTAGCCAATTCAAATGGGATTACGGTGGCTTTGGACATTTCAATTTCAGAGGAATTGCGACAAGAAGGAATTGCGAGAGAATTGGTAAATAGAATTCAGAATATTAGAAAAGATTCAGGATTTGAAGTTACTGATAAAATCAAAGTGCAATTGAAGAGAAACGGAGATTTGGAGGAAGCGATTCTGAAAAATGAAACCTATATTAAGTCTGAAACCCTAACTGATTCTTTGGTTTTTGTGGACGATTTAGAGAACGCAATAGAAATAGAATTTGATGAAATTAAAACAAGAATAGTAATAAATAAATAATTAGAGAATGGTAGATGATACATTAAGATACTCTGATGCTGATTTAGCGGAGTTCAAAGAGCTGATAATAAATAAAATAAACAAAGCGCAAACTGATTTAGAATTAATCAAAAGTGCGTATATGAATGATTTAAATAATGGAACTGACGACACGTCACCAACATTCAAAGCTTTTGAAGAAGGTAGTGAAACAATGTCTAAAGAAGCCAATTCACAATTAGCAATTCGTCAGGAAAAGTTTATTCGTGATTTAAAAAATGCGCTTTTCCGTGTTGAAAATAAAACTTACGGCTATTGTAAAGTAACAGGAAAATTAATCAATAAAGAAAGGTTAATGGTAGTTCCTCACGCTACAATGAGCATTGAAGCTAAGAATTTACAGCGATAAATAAGATTTTATCGATAAAATCATAAACGCTCCTTTTCGGGGCGTTTTTGTATTAAAAATAGTGTTATTTTTGCGGTATCAAAATTTACAAAATGTCATTAAAAAAAGCCTATTTACTTATTTTCATTATATTATTAATCGACCAAATTTCTAAAGTCTATATCAAAACTCATTTTGTTTTGGGCGAAGAAGTTACCGTTTTCAATTGGTTCAAAATCCTTTTCATAGAAAATGAAGGTATGGCTTGGGGAACTCAAATTCCTGGGTCTTACGGCAAAATCATATTGACAGTTTTCCGATTATTTGCAGTTGTAGGGATTGGCTATTGGCTTTGGGATGCCGTTAGAAAACACAGTTCCAATTTTCTTGTTGTTGCGATAGCTTTGATATTTGCAGGTGCTTTTGGAAACATAATCGATTCGGTTTTTTACGGGGTAATTTTCGATGACAGCTACCACACTGTTGCCACTTCATTTTCTGATAAAGCTTACGGAACTTTATTTCACGGGAAAGTCGTTGACATGTTCTATTTTCCTATTTGGGAAGGGAACTTGCCGAATTGGTTGCCTTTTTGGGGTGGAAAATACTTCACTTTTTTCAATGCAATTTTCAATGTTGCCGATATGGCGATTTCTACGGGAGTTGGAATTTTATTAGTTTTTAATAAAAAAGCGTTCGGAAAAGATTAGTTTTAAGGAAATTTCAATAAAAAAGTTGACACGAATTCCACTAATTATATTGCTGTTATTTTTTAAGAAATATTGAAATCAAAAACACTTTTCGGAGTAACACAATAATTTAATTTTACATCGCCTTCAAAAATATCTGAAATCAATTCTTCGGGTTCAAAGAAAGACAATCCTATTTTAATTGTATTTGGATTGCATTCCGATAAGAATTTATCATAAAATCCTTTTCCATAACCAACTCTATTTCCAGTTTTGTCGAATGCTAAAAGCGGCACAAAAACAACTTCTATTTTATTTGTAGGGACTTCTCCCGAAGCGTCGGGATCATTAATAGGTTCCGGAATATTATATATGTTTTTTTTGATTTTCGTGTTGTCTTTTAATAAATAATGCATCATTTTCCGACTCTCAAAATCGCTTTTTGAGATACAAATTTCTTTGTCTTTCCCAGATAATAAATGCAAAATAAATTCAGTGTTCACTTCTTTTTGCTCTTCAATTGGCAAAAACAAATGGAAATAAGTCTTTTTCCAAATCGGAAGCGTCAATACTTTATTGGCAATAGCCAAACTCATTTCGTCAATATCTTTTTCAGAAAGAAACTGACGAAGTGTTTTGTATTTTGAGCGCACTTCTTTTTTTAGCATTAATGGAAACTTTTAAATCGGTTATAAAAGTACTCAAATGATCTATTTCTACGTGTTCCATTATAACAATTTTATACCATTTATTCCCTTTTTCGTGTTTTTCAGGGACTAAATCATATTTTACAGCTAATCTTTTTGGAATATATTGCGCATGAATCGTTACAATATTTAAGAAAGGTTCTCTAAAATATTCAACATCCAGTTCAACTAGTTTCTCACACAACCATTCTGTTCGCATTTGCAAAATCCGAATTTTTTCGCACCAACCAAATGGACCATACGTAAACAATATCATCCAAACGGCAACCGCATTTGCCCCCGAGCGACTTCCGCAAAGCGTTAAATCCATTCCTTCAACGTAGGCTGCTTCTTTAGTCAAAACGTTTTCAATTAATCCCTTTCGGCAAATGAAAATCCCGGTGCCATAAGGTGCTTGTAGCATTTTATGAGCATCAATTGTAACAGAACTTATCTTCGGATTTTCAAAATTTATAGTGCTGTCTTTATTGCTAATCGGATAAACGAAACCGCCATACGCACCATCAATATGAACTTTATAGGTAAGATTAAATTTTTCCAATATTTGGATGTAATCCTCAGGATTATCAACCGATCCAAACATCGTTGTTCCCATATTAGAAACAACAATGAAGTATTTTTTACCATTATTTTTTGCTTTTATAATAATGGTTTCAAGTGCAAAAACATCAATTTGACGGTTTTCAAAATCAACAGGGATTTTCAATAAATCCACCATCAATAAATTAGCGGCTTTTGGAATGGAATAATGCGTGTCTTCTGAAGCGAGAATGACAATTTCACTAAGTTTGGCATCCAATTTATTCATGAAATAATTTCGAAACATCCAAATGGCTTGTGTATTTGCTTCTGTACCTCCGGGTGCAATATAGCCATCATAAGAGTTAAATTTAGCTTTAAAAATATCAATAGCCAAGACTTTTAAAACCTCGCGTTCCATTTCTTGAGTTCCTTTAAATGCCTTTTCAGAAATTCCTAAAGTGTGACATCCAATGTGGTTTGGATTGGCAACATAGGTTTGCAAAACTGGAGAATCTTTCAAAAAGGATGCGTCACTATTGAAAACTTTCCCATCTAATTTAGATGCAGGATATCCTAAAGCAGAATCGTGAGAGAAATTTACATTTTTTCCAAGCGCTTTTTCTACTCGTTCTAATTTCGCTTTTTCAGTAAGTTTTTTCCAATATAGCATCGTTTTGATTTTGGTCAAAGCTACATCGGTAAAACAAAATAAAACATGATAATTGTTAGGTTTCTAAAACAGTAGAAATGTGATAAATTGCGTCGCCCTGATATACAATTGGTGCGTCGTTGACATTGATAATATAACCCGAATTTGGCGCTTTTACTTTGTGTTCAATTTTCCCGTAAGGATCTGAAATTGTTGCTAATAACTGCCCTTTTTCAACATAATTTCCAATAATTGTAAAGCCATGAAACATCCCAGAATACTTAGCACGAATCCAATTTGATTTTTCAATATAAATAGTTTCCTTTTCAGGAATTGATATGGTTTTTTTGATATTTAACATCCCAAAATGTTTTAGAATGCGTTTGGTTCCGTCAATTCCGTGTTGTGTAATTTCGTCATTAATATTAATCGATTTGCCACCTTCAAACAACAACATTTTTACACCTAATTTATCGCAAGAATTTCGAAACGAACCAACAATATTTTTTGAATACAATCCAAAAGGAGCTTGGAAAATATCTGACAAAGCTTTTAGTTCTTGATTTTCAGGAACAATTCGTATTTGTGGAGCGTTGAATCTGCTTGAACCGCCAGCGTGAAAATCTATGGCATAATCAACGTGGGGCATAATTTCTTTCAATAAATAATAGGCAAATCTACTTGCCAATGAACCTTTTTTACTGCCAGGAAAAACCCTATTTAAATCCCGTTTATCTGGAAATTCCCGCGTTTGATTTACAAATCCAAATACATTAATCACAGGAATACAAATGACGGTTCCTGTTTTGGGTTTGTTGATTTTTCGAGTAATTATTTGCCGAACGATTTCAATTCCGTTAATTTCATCACCGTGTAATCCTGCCGAAAGTAAAATTGTAGGCCCACTAAATTTAGAACGTTCCACAATTATTGGAATTTTCAATTTTGTCATTGTGTGCAAAGTTGCAATTTCCATATTAATGGTTTTGCTTTCGCCAGGCAAAATAATTTCCTTTAAAATTGTAATACTTTTATGTTCTAAATGATTCATAAGTAGGATTAAAAGCTAAAAGTAGAAAATTATGCGTTACAAATTATAAGTTCTGAGTAGTTTTTCGGTTTTGAAAGCGAGATTTTGTAAATTTGAGCACCAAAAAAAATCCAAAGTGGGTTTAATTTGGATTGATATAAAAATAAAATGCAAAATCCTTCGCTTCAACTTCAAATACAAACACTTCCAGACGGCCCTGGAGTGTATCAATATTATGACAAAGAAGGGAAAATTTTATATGTTGGAAAAGCAAAAAATTTAAAGAAAAGAGTTGCTTCCTATTTTAATAAAATTCACGATACGGCAAAAACAAATGTCTTGGTCAAGAAGATTGTAACCATAAAACACATTGTCGTTCCCACCGAAACCGATGCGCTTTTATTGGAAAATAATTTAATAAAAACACTCCAACCGCGCTACAATGTATTGCTTCGTGACGACAAAACCTACCCTTGGATTTGCATAAAAAAAGAACCTTTTTCAAGAATTTTTCCAACGAGAAGAATGGTCAAAGATGGTTCTGAATATTTTGGTCCTTATACGAGTTTCAAAACGGTAAATACGATTTTAGAATTAATAAAAGAACTGTATCCGCTGCGAACGTGCAATTATGATTTGAGCAAAAACAACATCGAAACCTATAAATTCAAAGTTTGTTTGGAGTATCATATTGGAAATTGCAAAGGGCCTTGTGAAGGATACGAATCATTGGAAAATTATCAGAAACAAGTGGATGCAATCCGAGAAATTTTGAAAGGAAATTTCAAAGAAAGTATGAAAGATTTCAAAAAAGTAATGACTGATTTGGCTTCAGAAATGCATTTTGAAGAAGCACAAAAGATAAAAGAAAAGATAGAAATTTTGGAGAATTATCAGTCGCGATCGACGATTATCAATCCAAAAATCACGAATATTGATGTGTTTTCAATTGTATCCGATGAAAGTGCGGCATTTATAAATTTTCTACAAATTTCCCACGGCTCGATTATTCGTTCGCATACAATGGAAATAAAAAAGAAATTGGACGAAACCGATGCGGAATTATTGGAACTTGCGATTATCGAATTGCGGGAACGGTTCCAATTATTATCGAGAGAAATTATTGTTCCTTTTGAAGTTGATTTGGGTGAAAATATCAAAATTACTGTTCCACAATTGGGCGACAAAAAGCAAATTTTAGAATTATCTATACGGAACGCTAAATTTTATAGAATTGAGCAGTTGAAACAACTTCAAATTGTAGATCCAGAACGGCATTCCAACCGAATTATGGCGCAGATGCAAAAAGATTTACGGTTACACGAAGAGCCTCGACATATTGAATGTTTTGATAATTCAAATATTCAAGGAACCAATCCTGTTGCGGCTTGTGTGGTTTTTAAAGATGGAAAACCGAGCAAAAAAGACTACCGCCATTTCAATATAAAAACCGTTATAGGTCCAGATGATTTTGCATCGATGGAAGAAGTGGTTTTCAGAAGATACAAACGAATGCTTGACGAAAACCAACCTTTGCCACAACTAATCATCATTGATGGAGGCAAAGGGCAATTATCTTCGGCATTGAAAAGTATTGATGCCTTGGGATTACGAGGAAAAATTGCTATTATCGGTATTGCAAAACGCTTGGAAGAATTGTTTTATCCAGGAGATTCAGTTCCATTATATTTAGATAAAAAATCGGAAACCTTGAAAGTTATTCAGCAATTACGAAATGAGGCACACCGATTCGGAATTACATTTCATAGGGACAAAAGGAGCAAAGCAGCACTAAATTCCTCAATTGAAAGCATTCCAGGAATTGGCGAAAAAACAATGCTTTCGTTAATTCAGCATTTTAAAAGTGTTAAAAGATTGAAATTAGCCACCGAAAAAGAAATTTCTGAGGTGGTTGGGGTTTCAAAAGCCAAAAAAATTACCGACTTTTACAAAACAAATTAAAAGGTAAAATGAAAAACATCGCCGCGTTCGTTTTCTTCATTCTTGTATTTTCACAAAGCACTTTTTCGCAAGAGCCGATAAAACCCAGACAAAAAGTAGGTTTGGTGTTGAGCGGTGGCGGAGCAAAAGGATTTGCGCATATTGGGGTTTTGAAAGTATTGGAACAGGCGGGCGTGAAAATTGATTATATCGGTGGAACGAGCATTGGCGGGGTAGTTGGCGGTTTGTATGCTTCTGGATACAATGCCACTCAAATAGATTCCATATTCAAAGACACCGATTTCAACAACCTAATAACCGATTTTATTCCGCGTTCCTCTAAGAATTTCTACGAAAAAAGAAATGATGAATTGTACGCACTTACATTGCCGGTGAACAAATTTAAAGTTGGAATTCCTGTGGCTTTATCAAAAGGAATGTACAATTTTAATTTGCTTTCCAGGCTAACAAATAACGTTCGACACGTTCGGGATTTTAATAAATTACCGATTCCTTTTTTATGTATTGCGACCGATATTGAAACGGGCGAACAAGTAATTTTAGATAAAGGCTGTTTGCCACAAGCATTATTGGCTAGTTCAGCATTTCCATCTTTATTTTCACCAGTTGAAATTGACGGAAAATTATTGGTTGACGGCGGCGTTTCCAATAATTATCCAATTGATGAAATTCGGAAATTGGGTGCCGATGTGATTATTGGCGTTGATGTCCAGGATGATTTAAAAGACAGAAATAGTTTGAATGACGCTACTAAAATATTAGTTCAAATTACGAATCTTCAAATGATTCAAAAAATGAGATTGAATAAGGCAACCACTGATATTTATATAAAACCAGAGGTAAATGCTTTTGGAATAATCTCATTTGACGACACGCAAGAAATTATAAAAAAGGGGGAAGAAGCTGCATTTTCAGTATTTGAAAAAATAAAATTATTAGCCGATTCTACTACTATATTCAAATTAAATAATTTAAAAAAAGAGAGTGACACGCTTCATATTAATAATATTAATATCAATAAATTAGACAATTATACACGCTCTTATGTTTTGGGAAAATTAGGTTTCAAAGCAAGAACTAATATCGATTATAATGGCTTGAAAATTGGAATTGACAACTTGAGTGCCACACAAAATTTCAAAAAAATCACCTATTCATTTGAAAAAAATGGTACAGAAGACGATTTAAATATTACACTTACAGAAAATCCCCAGCGCACTTTTTTGAAGTTTGGATTTCATTATGATGGACTATTTAAAAGTTCTGTTTTAGTAAATTTGACTCAGAAAAAAGTACTTTTAAAAAATGATGTGGCTTTGTTAGATGTTGGATTGGGTGATAATTTCAGATATAATTTAGAATATTATATAGATAATGGATTCCATTGGAGTTTTGGATTAAAATCAAAATACAACCGATTTACAAAGAACGTTTCAACCGATTTTAACAACGGACTTTTACTTACCCAATTAGGAATTAAAACCTTGAATATTGATTATTCTGATTTTACAAATCAAGCGTATGTGCAAACCGTACCTTTTCAAAAATTTCTTTTGGGGATTGGAGTAGAGTTTAAAAACTTGAAAATCAGTTCAGAAACTATCTCAAATACAACACCAATATTAGAAAACAGTAATTATTGGAGTGGATTTGGTTCGTTAAAATACGACTCATTTGATAATAAATATTTTCCAAAAAGAGGATGGGCATTTTCAAGTGATTTTCAAACCTATTTACACTCAACAGATTTCACCAATCAATTTCAGCCTTTTTCAAT
>CANIFM010000064.1 GCA_947466955.1 Bacteroidota bacterium | reverse complement strand
TTTTGTTTTATAGGTTAAACCAGCTGTAAATGTTAGTCCTGCAATATCAGACAGATTCTTTTCTCTTGATCCATATTGAAGTCCATCCACAAATCGAAGTGAATAGGTTTCTATTTTTCCAAAGTTGAAGCTTACATCAACCCCAGCGCTTAATTTAGGCGTAATTGCGTATCCAAATCCCGCAAAAAATTTGTTTAAACCGCCACTTCCATTGTACTTTCTGATTTCCGAAGGAGCTACAACTGGAGTTGTTGTTGCTAAAGTAGTTGACTCAATATTATATCCCACAGATGAGTATGGCATCAATCCGAAACCTACACCAAATTTTCCGAAAGGAAGCCCTACTGCTAGATAATCTAAAGCGGTTCGTCTTGCATTTTCACTTTGAGAACTTGTTGTTAATTTTGTAGTAAGATAGGTACCGCCTAATGAAAAAGTCGTTAATTTCAAACTTGTGTACGATGCTGGATTTTGAAAATTCAAGTGAATACTATCCGAAAAAATCGTCAAACCACCCATTGCTCGGTTTTCGGCGGTTCCTTTGAATTTCACATCACCAATTCCGTAGAAAGAATATGGAGATGAAGTTGCTTGTTGTGCAAATGAAATTAATGTAAAAAGCAGAAAAGCAGGTACTATAAGTTTTTTAATCATTTTGATTTTTATATTGAAATGTTTGGTTCAAACTCTCTAACAGGAAATTTGAATTGGCAAATATGGTATTTTTTAATCGTTTAGCCAAAAATTCTGTGTCTCCACCCGTTAAAATTATTATAAATTTAGGATATACACGTTGATATTGAGCAATAAAACCTTCAATTTCATTTTGAACACCATTTAAAACTCCAGAATGTATCGCACTTGAGGTTGAATTTCCAATAAAATCGTGTTCGTCAATAGCATTTAAATTTTCCTTAAATAAATCCAAAGTCAATAATGGTAATTTTGCAGTAAAATGATGCAAAGATTCATATCGCAACCGAATTCCTGGCGAAATTGCACCACCAAGATAATTGTCATTTTCGTCAATAAAATCATACGTAATAGAGGTTCCAGCGTCAATAACCAATCGGTTTTGTTTTGGAAAATTCAAAACCGCACCACTCGCCAGAACCATTCTGTCGATTCCTAAAGAATGTGGCGTTGCGTATTTATTATGGAAGGGAAAAGTTGAATCGTGCGCAATAAAATGAACATTTAACCGATTTTCAAATGCTAAAAACACTTCTTTTGGGATGTTTCCAACAGACGCAATAACTAAATCGGTTGTATTTTGATATTTATTTAAAGTAAATTCAATTTGTTTTTGAAGTTCCGAATCATAAAAATCAAACCGCTCCACAAGGTTAGAACCCTCAAAGACAGCCACTTTAATTTTCGTATTCCCAACATCAACCGCTAAAAGCATAATTTATAATTAGATGCTGCGAAGGTACGAATAGATTTTTTTTAATAATTGTTTTGTATAAATTAAAATTCGTCCTATATTTGCACCCGCGAAAGCAAGGTACCTTAGCTCAGTTGGTAGAGCAATGGACTGAAAATCCATGTGTCCCTGGTTCGAACCCTGGAGGTACCACGTTAAAAAACCCTAATCACTTTAAAAAAAAGTAGTTAGGGATTTTTTATTTTGGGCGTGCCCTCATTTTGAACGTCTTTGCAAAGTAGGATGCAATCTCTAAACTCGGTCGGGTGTTCCGTTTCAATCTTTGTTCCATTTCATTCCACAAAGGATTTCCGCTGCAATCCCTCACGCGATGAACAGACTATTAGATTCACAAATAAATTTTAATTTCAATGTATCAAATATAAATGATTTAATTAATCTTTGATACAGCGAACAGAAAAACCAAATGGTTTATTTCCGTCGATTCTACTAATAGTTTCACTATTGTTAGATAGGAATCTCCCCCAAGAAACATTAAGTCCTAACTCAGTAGAACTCCACCAATATCCGTTGTAACCCTTATTAGCCATATCAGTTGTACTCATTCCTCCTGGTATCCCTGTAAAAACGCTACTATTTGTTGCATTCGTATTTGGGCTAATCCAGTGACTTGTTCCCGTTTCCTTCATTTTACCACCTGCAACTGTTTCTCCTCCTAAACAAGTGGTTAAAGTAGTCCATTCAGTATCAGTTGGAATGTGAAATCCAACTGGGGCTAATCCCCTTGTGTCATGAACTGCATACCAATTGTATAGTTTGCCATAAATAGCACCATTGGTTGGATCGTTATTATAATAACACCAAGCGCCTGTGGTTAAAGCAGCCCATTGTGTTGCATCGGTAACTTGTGGAATGACATCACCATTGCGATAATGAGTAACATTCAGATTTGTTTTGGTCCAAACTTGGCTGCAAATTGTAACTAATGAGTATGCGTTTCCATCATAATCTGCTACTGTTGTATTTATTGTAGTAAAACTAAATTCATTACCATAGGCGGTTCCTACACTATTTGTTGCAAACGCTCTAACGAAGTAGATTGTATTTGAATTTAAGTTTGTCATTTCGGCATTAAACGTATTACTTCCCGTCCCATTTGTTGCTTTTGTTGATAAATTTATCGTTGGGTTTTGATTGGTACTCCAAACTATTCCTTTTTCTGTAATTGGAGCACCACCATCACTTTCTATATTCCCTCCGCCAAATGCAAAATCAGAAGTTATAAAACTAGGCATTATAGTTGACAGTATAGGAAGTCCAATTTGGATATTTGTTGTCAACGTAAGTTCATTAGAATAGGAAAGAGAATTTCCAACTGCATTATTGGAATATACTCTATAAACATAAGTTGTGCCTGGTGTTAAGCCAGGATCACTAAAAATCGTAATGTCTGATGCTGTTGTGCCTACAATGGCAAATGCTCCTGTTCCTGTTTTTCTTTCAATTTTAAAATCAGTTTCATTGGTTGAATGATCAGTCCAAGACAAATTAATTTGTGTTGATGAAAAAACGTTTCCAATTAAATTGGATGGAGGTAAAGGAACTACTGTTGTTGTAGAATTGCCATTAGAATCGGTGCTTGTTGAACATCCAAAAAAAAGGATTAATGAGACTATGGTTAGGGAAAATTTTATTTTTTTCATAGTTTTATGTATATTAAAAAAAACAAAAATAGCATAAAAAAATAGCTTTTAAGTAAATTTTTGAGAAATCTAAGAAATCTATAAATCTAATAATCTAAGTGGTCTATTTTGCGTGAGGGGGTGAAGCGAAAAGCCCACAGACAAGTGAAGCGAAAGCGGAACTTGACGAGGACTTGCAGCGGAACACCCGACCGAGTTTAGAGATTGCTTCATTCTTCACAATGACTTTGGAAACGAGGGCACGCCCAAATAAATAATTAGGTTTCTAATCCTAAAATTTCTGTTTGTGATTTTTTAGTTATGCTTTTGAAAACCAAATCGTAAGAATGATCGATTAATTCTTTGATTAGGGAATCGGGCACGTCGCGGTTGATTTCTATGGTGTTCCAATGGATTTTGCTCATGTGCCAACCGGGTTTTATGTCGTCAAATTGTGCTCGTAATTCTTCTGCATAGTCTGGATTGCATTTCAAATTTACAGACGGAATTCTTTTTTCCCATTGATTTAACGACGATAATGCAAACATTTTCCCACCGACTTTAAACACTAATGTTTCTTCGTCAAAAGGGAAATGTTCGGTAACGCCTTTTTTGGAAAGGCAGTATTCGTAGAAGGTTTCTAAATTCATTTTTTAATTGCAAATAAAATAGGTTTGCTTGGACTTGCATCGTTTTCAAAAGGCGCAATCTGTAAATTCAATAAATAGCTTCCGTCTTTTACGGCATCATTTACAAAAATCATTTCTGTAATGGTGGAATTTATACGGGCATCGGCGTTCAAATTAACAACATCTTTTACATTCCAAAAGGCTTTGTGTGCCAATAATTTTCCTTGATCGTGTTCTTTATCAACGCTTGGCAAATCAATTAGCAAATGTTGGATACCGCTTTCGCGAATGAAAATCGCAGCGTCTTCAGACAAATACGGTGGATTGGTATTGGAATATTTCTTCGATAATTTCTCGGAATTATTAGGTAACGTTCGGATGATAATGGCTTCTGGCGACGTTCCGTTTAACGCATTTTCAATTTGAATTTTTGTAATTACCAAGTCGCCATTTTGTAATTCTGGCTGTACAGAAATCAATTCAGCCAAAAAGAAAAACTGCTTTAAGGATTGATTAATCGAATAAAATTCCTTGGTAATGTGCCCCAAACATTCGGTGTGCGTTCCGTGTCCGTGGGGATTAAAGAAGATATTATTGAAATTTGTCGAAGAACTTCCTTCGGAAACTTTACCAATCCAATCGCCAAAAACTACGGGTTCAATTACGGGTTTTTGAATGTACCACGCAATCGGATTTTCATCGGTATTGGACAATGAAATGGAAATATCAATTGGTTTTGATAAGTCAACTTCGAAATTATTTATTTTTGCTATCATAATATATTAAACCACGAAGGGCACAAAGGTTTCACTAAGTTCACTAAGATTTGTTTTTCTTTGTGTACTTTGTGGTTAAACTACTCCAAATTTAAGTAAAACAAATCACTTGCAATTCCATCAGTCAAAAACTTTCCCTTTTTGGTAGGTTTTAATACGTTTTCATCTATAAAAACCAAATCGTCATTCAAGAATTTCTGAACTTGTTTCATCAAATAATCAGTATAAATAATCCCAAAATCCTTTTCTATTTTATCCAATGAAACGCCCCAAATGGTTCGTAATCCTGTCATTATGTATTCATTATACCGATCTGTAATTGTTAGAATTTCTTCTTCATTTGGAAGTTGATTTTCTTGTAATGCCTTTATATAAAGTGAATTATTAGAAACATTCCAACTTCTGGAAATCCCATTATAACTGTGCGCCGAAGGACCAATTCCGATGTATTTTTTGCCAAGCCAATACGACGAATTATTTTTTGAAAAGTAATTCTCCTTCCCGAAATTCGATAATTCGTAATGTATAAAGTCATTTGCTTCAAGCTGTTCTACCAAAATAGAAAAATGCTCTTGTGCAATATCGTCATTTGGTTTTTCAATTTTTCCAGTCTGAATTAATTTGTGCAAAGCGGTTTTAGGTTCGACTGTCAAAGCATAACTCGATATATGCGGAATACCAAAAGACAAGGCTATTTCGATGTTTTTTTTCCAAATATCGTTGCTCATTCCGGGAATTCCATATATCAAATCGAGTGAAATGTTATCGAAATAATTCGTGGCAATTGCCAAACATTTTTTGGCTTCTTCAGAATTGTGCGCGCGATTCATCAGCTTTAAATCGTCCTCAAAAAAAGATTGAATTCCAATGCTCAAACGGTTGATTTTTGTTTGTGAAAATTCAATAATACGTTCTTCCGTTAAATCATCAGGATTGGCTTCAATGGTAATTTCAGGGTTTTCGATAACAGAATAATTTTCATAAACGGTTTCAACCAGAAATCTTAAATCTGCAACTTGCAAAACAGAAGGCGTTCCTCCACCAAAATAAATAGTTTCCACTATTTCATTCCCAAATTCACTTTTCCGCAACTTTAATTCATTGGCAATAGCCAGAACCATTTCGTCTTTCTTCTTCAGCGAAGTCGAAAAATGGAAGTCGCAATAATGACAGGCTTGCTTGCAAAAAGGGATGTGTATGTAGAGCCCAACTCCTATTTTACAAAAAGGAATGATGCCAAAAAGACTTTCATTATTTAAATCATCCATATTTATTTGTTCTTTTTTGGAACATTTATGGACAAACTATTTCCCCCTTTGGGGGTCAGGGGGCTGTTCTGTTTCACAAAAGCATCCCAACCCGTATAACTTTTTTCGCCAACTGTTTTTCCTGAGTTGAAAAAATGACAAACTGCCGCCGCCAATCCATCGGTACTATCAAGGTTTTTAGGCAATTCTTTAAGTCCTAAAAGTTGCTGTAACATTTTAGCAACTTGTTCTTTGGTCGCATTTCCATTTCCAGTAATGGCCATTTTTATCTTTTTTGGTTCGTACTCTGTAATGGGAATATCTCGCGAAAGTCCCGCCGCCATTGCAACTCCTTGCGCTCGTCCGAGTTTCAACATCGATTGTACGTTCTTCCCAAAAAAAGGGGCTTCAATAGCAATTTCGTCAGGATGATGCGTTTCGATTAACTCAATAGTGCGTTCAAAAATGATTTTTAGTTTTTGATAATGGTTGTCGTATTTGGACAATTGCAACTCATTTAATTGCAAAAATTCCATTTTCTTACCGATAACTTTTATCAAACCAAAACCCATAATGGTCGTTCCAGGGTCAATTCCTAATATGATTCTCTCTTTTGTCAATTTTGGATTCGTTTCAGTGTTTATTTATTACTTTAGCCCAATATTATAAATTTACAAATTTACCCTTTTTAGGGTTGGGCAATATGATTTCAATTTCTCACAAAGCTAAACAATTACTTGTTCTTTTAATCAAACTTTTGATTGTTGGAGGTGCATTTTATTTTATTTACAACCAATTAGCCCATAATGACAAATTAAATTGGGTGCTTTTTGTAGAAAAATTCAACAAAAACAAATCGTTTTTAGGAATTATTTTTCTCCTTTTATTGAGTGTTTTGAATCGTTTTTTTGAGATTTTGAAATGGCAGAATTTGGTGTCTTACATCCATAAAATAACATTATTTGATGCTACAAAACAAGTTTTAGGAGCTTTGACTGCGGGATTGTTTACACCAAATGGAATTGGTGAATACGCAGGAAAAGCCCTTTTCTTCGAAAAATCTCAAGCAAAGAATATTGTTTTTTTAAATTTGATTTGCAATGGAATTCAATTAATTTTAAGTGTTGTTTTTGGAATTTTCGGTCTTTTATATTTAGACTATGGCAAATGGGTAGTACTTCTTTTATCAATCATTTTTGGTTTTTTAGTTTTAGGTTTTGGATTAAAAAAAGTCAAAATTAAAGGGTATTCAATATCAGATTTAATTCTCAAAATCAATGAAATCCCCAAAAGTATTCATCGAAAAAATAATTATTTGGCGGTTTGTCGTTACTTGATTTTTTCACATCAATACTATTTTCTATTTTTGGCTTTCGATGTGCAATTGCCCTATTTCACTTTAATGGCAACCATTGTAACTGTATATTTTTTAGCCTCGTCATTGCCCACTTTTCAGTTTTTAGATTTTGCTGTAAAGGGAAGTGTTGCTGTTTATTTCTTTGGATTATTGGGTGTCAATGAATGGATTGTCATTTTTATAAGCACTTTGATGTGGTTTCTAAATGTAGTTTTGCCAGTGCTAATTGGAAGTTATTACGTATTAAATTTTAAATCGAAATGGAAAACGTAATTATTCTATTTTTAAAATAACAGGCAATACAAACTGAGTTTTAACTGGGATTCCGCGTTTAATTGCAGGGTGAACTTTTGGAAAATTAACCAGTCGTGCGTGAAGAATACTATCAATTTTAATGGTATCATATGCAATACTGTCTTTTGGAAATTGAGGCTCAAATTTCATCGTCGCATTTGCAAAAATGGTCACTTTCACTTCAATTGTGTCTAATTCTGGATATAAAATTGACAAAGTATCAACACTTAATTTATCTTGTATCGTTTGGGCTAGAAATGCAAAAAAACACTGTTTTTGCATGGTTTCATCTTTGATTTTTTCGCATTCAGAAAAAGACGGAAATTCATCTACTTCATTCCAATTGATGGCTTTCATTTCTTTATCTAATAATTCTTTTTTAGACGGCACTTCATTGCCAAAATACTGGCAAGAAGAAATCATAAAAAGTAGAAGTAAAGCAATTGCTTTTTTCATAGTTGATTGAAAAATTAATAAATCAAAATTAAGGAATTATTATTAGTGAGAACAAAATTTGTCTAAAAAAGTAAAAACCCTCAAGATTTTGAGGGTTTTTTAAAATGCATTTTTATTAAACCTATTTTACAATAAGTTTTTTTACCACCTTCAAATTAGTATCTGTTGTAACTTCAATGAAATAAATTCCTGGATTTACTGAAGATAAATTTACCGTTTCTGTTGCAATTGAAGTGTTTGGTTTTTTCTCTAAAATTAACTTTCCAACTACATCATAAACAACAATAGTTGAAATAGAATTTTCTGTATTTTTTAATGAAATTGTCACGAAATCACTTGTTGGATTTGGATAGAATACAAAATTTCCATTTTCAAATTGATCAACTGCTAATTGTGCTGCAAATTCTGTGTGGAATGTATTTGTTATGATTGCAGGATTGTAATCAAAATAAATAGATGCTGTATTCGGAATAATGTCTCCAACGGCAAATCCTGGTTTAGGTTTAATTTTAAATTGAATGTACCCTTTTGAAGCCGTAGCATTTACTGCTGTTGCTGGCAATTGAATATTTTCAAACTTCCAAGTAAGATTAGTTCCCATTCTATCCATCACATAGTTGTGACTTGCACTTTCCATTTTTATAGAATTCTCATCCAATCTAGAATCCAAAACATCATTTACACGAACATTTATTGCACTTGCAGTTCCTGTATTTTCAAATCGAATAGTATAGGTCAGATAGTCATTTGCTGTAAAGCTAGAAAACAGGATTTGTTCCCCATGGGATTCCATTTTGTCGTTTGGATCATAAGAACCTATGACTATTTGAGTTACAGAGGCGGAGTTATTAGCAGGAACCACATCACCCGTTAATGGCGTTATTGCAACTGAATTTGTCAATAAATTCCCTAATGCTATAGTTGGAATTGTTGGAACTTGCATGGTTACAGTCATGGTTCTAACTTCAAACGGCAATAAATTGGTGAAGTCATAAGTAAAACCTGCTGGTGTTGCTATAGTTCCTGTTTGTGTGTTGGCAGTTATATTTACTAAAGGAGCTTTATTAAAAGTTACAGTTCCAGAAGCAACCGTTTGGGTTCCCAGATTGGTATAAATTATTTTATTTTGATACGTAAACCCGGGTCTTGGTTGTTGGATTGGAACATTAAGAACCGCTAAATCCGCATAATTAGAAGTTACTGATATTGGAAAATTATAGACTTGCATTCCAGCGCCAACTACTACATTTATATTTGAATAAGAAGCTGGGGTAACGGAATAATTTGCAGTATAATTTGAATCTATTGAATAACTGATATTATAGGAATTTGCGGCATTTAAGTCATAAATATTATAAACTCCTGTTGGCGCTATTATATTATGTACATTCCCGTTTTGATTTACTTCATAATGAAATTGTCCTAGTGGAAAATTCTGTTCTCCTACATCTTGCGATCCATTTGAATTAATATCTAAAAATGCGTTTAATCGCAAACCAGAACAATTGATAGCTCCTTGCGTTGTTGACATTTCTGTGATTTTAATAAAACCAGCTTGATTGCTAAAATTGGTTGTCATAATTAAATAATACTGTCCAGGCAATGCATTTGGAATTACTGGATATTCTGTCGCTGATACTGAATAACTACAACTTACTATTTTATCGGCAGTTAATTGACCGCTACAAGGTGTTGCTGGGTTTGTATAGGGTCCGTAACAAATGTAATCTACGTCTAAACTTAGACCACTCATAAAATCAATAACTGTATTTTGTTGAATCATTAAATTTATAGTTCCAGCGCTGCTAACGGGTAAATAAAACCAAGTAGGGTTTGGTCTTGATCCAAGACAACCGTAACTATTTCCAGCTTCAGCTTGAATTCCCTGGTGCGTATTTGCAAAAGGAACTCCTAACGCACTGCATAGGGAATTGGCAGCGTTACAAACATAGGCATTATTACAAACAGCATAAGCAATAGCATTAAATTTATAAATAATGTCGCAGGAATTTGGGTTGATTTCTCTAACAAAAATGGCTGTCGATGGTGACTGTGTTCCAACATTAAATACTGCTGGATTTGTTACTGGAACCGTTTGATACTGAGCATTTACAAGTGAAGTATAATATTCTAAAGTATAGGAAGAATTTATTTGAGCTTGAATTGTAGTTAAATTAAACGTGACTACCGAGTCATTATTATCATCACATTGGGTCATGTCTGTTAAAACTGCTGCAGTTGAAGCATAATCAATAGCCATGATTGAAAAACTAACCGTTTGAAATGTTGCATCATTAGCGTTAAATACTCTTGCAAAAATAACTTGGGAATCATTTGTAATACAATATTGACTTTGTGCAGTAATTGGATTAATATTATTTGTAGCATCAGCCTGAGAATTAAAATAAGTAACTGTATAGATAACTGAGTTTAAATTGGCTAAAATAATTGGCGTATTTGATGTTAAATTAAAACACGCTTGGCCATTACTTTGACATTGTGTCAAATTTGTAGGTTGCCCAATTGTTGATCCACAAGGCAAAGTTGAAAAAGAATATGGTCCTGACCAAGCGCTATTTCCAATATTCCCACAAATAGTTCTAACGTAATAATCATAGGTGTTTCCACATTGTAAATTTGAAACAACAGGAAAACCAGTTGCTATTATTCCTTGAGAAGTTGTTGTTGGTGCCGAAGATCCATGTGAGACAATATAAACCTCATGCTGATATCCATCGGTTGCGGTTGAAGTAGCCCAATTAAATTCGGCTGAAGTTACTGTAACATTTGAAACAGTAATGCCAGATGGGTTTGTGCACGTTGAAGCACCACACGATTGAACTAGTATTACTAATTGGGAAATTGAAAAACAACCCGCACTTGATTGTACTCTTACGAATATAACTTCTTGATAGGGATTTATATTGTTATAAGAAGTTGTGGTAATTATCGGATTAACATTTGTCTGGGCATTTGCTTGAGAATGAAAATAGGAAACCGTGTTTTGATTATTATTAGAAAAATTAGTGTTATATACTGACAAAGGCGATGAAGTAGTTAAACCATCTAGGAATACGTCTGATTCGCATACACTAACCGTATAAGTAGATACTAAAGGAATTGGATTTACAATTAAATTGTAAGGAATTATATCAACTTGATTGGATGTTATGTTAAGTACTCTTGCAAAAACCAACTGAGAACCTGTTGTAATATTAATATAAACATCAGGCAAAGGATTGACTCCTGACGATGCATCACTTTGACTCAAATGATGAGTAATAGAATATGCGTTTGGTGAATTTTGTCCGATAATTTCCGCAGAAATTTCTTGCATATAAAATGAAGCAAATCCATCATTATTATCATCGCAAACATTATTAAAATTTGTAGGCTGATTTAACGTAGTTGATTGTCCGAAGAAAAAAGAAGAAAGTAGTAATACAAATAATAGTAATAGTTTTTTCATAATTTAGGGGTTTAAAAAGCAAAATTGAATCCAATATTTGATCATTTCAAAGTGCAATTTAAGTATAATTATATAATAAACAATTATTTGCAAAAAAACAAGCTTAATTTATTTAGAACTACTAAATTAATTGAAGCTAATAAGAAGAATTTAAGATTCGAATAATTTTCATTGGAATCGGAATTTGAAAATTTTAATTAAAATTATCTGAAATATTTAGCATTTTTAGATTATTAAACTATTTTTGTATAATTAAATTTTATAAAAATGAAAAAAGTTGCAGCAATAATAACACTGTTAATAGCATTTTGCTCTTGTACTCAAGAAGTAACATTCAACAATCCGTCTGTTCAAGGGATGAAAGATAATTTTTTATGGAGAGCTAAAAGTTCAAGCGTTATTTCGGATGTTGTAAATAGTACTTTAACAATAACAGCTGTTAATCAGCTGGAAACCCTAACTTTTAAAGTTCAAAGACCGACTCGAATTGTGACTAAAGACACTCCAATCACTTATGCTTTAGGAGTTGACAACATTAACACTGTTAATTTTGACTATAGACTTAATGGAACAACTTTAAATTATATTACTGGGACAAATGTGGGGGATGGTCAAGTCATTATTACTGAATTTAACCCATCTGTAAATACCTTAACAGGAACTTTTAGATTTAATTCAAAAAATTCAACTAACAATCCTTTAGGAAAGGATATTATTAATTTTAATCAAGGGGTTTTCTATAAAATTCCAATATTAAATTAATTTCTACTAATTTTTTATTTTCAAGAGGCTGAATTATAGCCTCTTTTTTTTGGAAAAATTTTATTTAGACCTTTAAGACGAGTGTCTTTTTCCTTTTATATCGGAGTTAAATCCAATCAATATGCAATTATAATAACCTTGAATTTCAATTGAAAATCATTAATGTTTTTTTATAGTCTAATCTTTTTATTCAGCCTTTTAATAAATTTATCATAAATAAACTTATACATAGTGTATTAGAATATATTTAGACTACATTTGATGAATTATTATAAATTTGAATATATGAATATTTTCGTTGGAAGTCTTCCTTTTAGTATTGAGGAAGCAGATTTAAGAGAGTCTTTCGAGGCTTATGGAACAGTTGATTCTGTAAAAATTATTACTGATAAATTTACTGGAAGAAGTAAAGGATTTGGATTTGTTGAAATGTCAAATGACGACGATGCTCAAAAAGCTATCGACGAATTGAACGGTGCTACTGTTCAAGGGCGTGCAATTGTTGTAAACAAATCTGAGCCAAAACCAGAAGGTGAAAGAAGAAGTTTTAACAGCAATAGCCGTGGTGGAGATTCACGTGGTGGATATGGTGGTGGAAACAGTCGTGGTGGAGATAACCGCGGTGGTGGAAACAGAGGTGGTTACTAATTAATCACTTTTCTGAATTTAACATTCATTAAAATCTTTATAAATAGTTTAGGCTATTTTATTAAATATAGAAAACCGTTCAGATTTTGAACGGTTTTTTTATGCTCTAAATTCA
>CANIFM010000063.1 GCA_947466955.1 Bacteroidota bacterium | reverse complement strand
GGAATAACAATTGACGGAAATTTAGATGAAACCAATTGGAAAACAGCTTCTGTTGCCAATGATTTTTATATGTTTGCGCCTGATAACGGAAAACACATCAGTCAAGATAAGGAAACTGACGTGAAAATTTTGTATGATAATGAAGCCATTTACATTGGCGCTACATTATATGATAATGAACCTAACAAAATTTTAAAAGAAATTACCCAACGTGACGACCAAGGAACGAGCGATAATTTTGGTGTTTTTATCAACGGATTCAATGACGGGCAACAAGATTTTCGCTTTTTTTGTACCGCTTCTGGAACACAAATGGACTGTTTGGCAACCGACGTAAATGGGGAAGATTTTTCTTGGGATGCGATTTGGACGAGTAAAACCAGAATTAATGATTGCGGTTGGGTCGTAGAAATGAAAATTCCTTATGCGGCTTTGCGTTTTTCAAATAATAAAGTCCAAACTTGGGGAATTAATTTTGTCCGTGATATTAAGCGTGAAAATTCTATATATACTTGGACAAATATTGATAATAAAGTTGGAAATGTAATTCAGCAAGCAGGAGTTTTGGAAGGAATTGAAAATGTAAAAACGCCAACACGCTTATTTTTAATGCCGTATTCTTCTTTTTATTTGAACGCTAATAATGCTCAAAAAACTATTGGAACTCTAAAAGGTGGAATGGATATTAAATACGGAATTAACGATGCTTTTACGCTTGATGCTATTTTAATTCCTGATTTCGGACAAACAAAATACGATGATAAAATCCTAAATCTTGGCCCTTTTGAGCAACAATTCAATGAAAATAGAGCTTTTTTCACGGAAGGAACCGATTTGTTCAATAAAGGAAATTTGTTGTATTCGCGTAGAATTGGCGCAAGTCCATCAATTTATCCAACAACAGCAAGTAACGAGGAAATAATTGACAATCCTTCAAGTGTGAATTTAATAAATGCACTTAAAGTTTCTGGACGCACAAAAAACGGTTTGGGAATTGGCGTTTTGAATGCCGTTACAGAAATTACAACTGCTAAAATTCGTAATAACGACACTCAATTAACCCGCAGTGAAATCGTGGAACCGCTAACAAATTATAATGTTTTAGTTCTAGATCAACGTTTTCGCAAAAATTCATCAGTTAGTTTTGTAAATACAAATGTCACTAGAGATGGCAGTTATAGAGATGCAAACGTATCTGCTTTAGTTTGGGATTTGAATACTAAAAAAAATACCTACAACCTTTCGGGCGATTTCAAATACAGTTATGTGAACGATATTACAGCCAAAAAAGGGATTTATTCTAGTTTAAATATCGGTGAAACTAGCGGTCAATATCGCTTTAGTTTGGGTGCTGATATTATCACCAAAGACTTTGATAACAATGACTTAGGCATCAATTTTGAAACAAATTATTATAGTTTATATGGAAATGCCAATTATAGAATACTGAATTCTACCAAATACCTAAATTCTTTTAATTTGAATTTAAATGCCTTTTCACAATTCCAAAAAGAAACGGGTTTTGTACAAGGGAATAATTTCAATATCAATGTAAATATTAACAATAAAAAAAATCACTATTTGGGGATTGGAGTAAATGCAAATCCTATACAAAATCACGATTTTTACGAACCAAGAGCCGAAAACAGATTTGTACTTATTCCGTCAAAAATTGGAGGGTGGCTTTACTTTTCTTCCAATTATAATTACAAATTTGCCTTCGATTTCAATCCTTCATTTGCAAAATTAGATGAATCTGGAAGAAATTCCTATGGCTTTTCGGCGGGACCAAGATACCGTTTCAATGACAAGTTTTTATTGAATTATAATTTCAATTTTTTCCGACAAAATAACAACAAAGGTTTTGTTGACAGCATAGATGATGATGCTAATTCATTGACGCCAAACGCAATTATTTTTGCAAATAGAAACGTAATTACCTATTCCAATTCCATTTCTGGGAAATATTCGTTGAACAGTAAAATGAATTTCAACCTTTCCGTTCGTCATTATTGGTCGTATGCCGAAAATAAAAACTTTTTGGCATTAACAGATAACGGACATTTGACAGATTTTTCGGGTTATTCTACTAATAAAAATTCCAATTTTACCTCTTGGAATGTCGATTTGTCCTATTCTTGGTGGTTTGCACCTGGCAGTCAAATCTCGGTTTTATATCGTAATAATGCTGCGAATTTTGAACGTGAAATCAATAAAGACTTCGGAAATAACGTAACCAACTTATTAAATAACGATGCTTTAAATCATGCATTTTCAATTAGTGTTAAGTATTTTATAGACTACAATCAAGTGAAAAAGTTATTTTAATTTCTTAAATTTGGAGCTATTTCCAGCTGTACGTTGCAATATTTTTGTTTTTAAAGAAAAAACAAAAATGATTTCCACTTCCATCTGG
Organism: Bacteroidota bacterium; assembly: GCA_947466955.1. Classification (GTDB taxonomy): domain Bacteria; phylum Bacteroidota; class Bacteroidia; order Flavobacteriales; family Flavobacteriaceae; genus Flavobacterium. The sequence goes on along the minus strand of CANIFM010000063.1, from coordinate 10,474 downwards.
GCTAAAAAAAACACACTACAATGAACAAGAAAGTAATCCTTATGATTCTTGACGGTTGGGGAAAATCTCCAGATCCTAAAGTTTCTGCCATCGACAATGCGAATATTCCTTTCATCAATTCGCTTTATAAAAACTACCCAAGTGCACAACTTCGAACCGATGGTTTAAACGTAGGTTTGCCAGAAGGACAAATGGGAAATTCTGAAGTAGGACACATGAATTTGGGTGCCGGAAGAATTATCTATCAAGATTTAGCAAAAATTAATTTGGCTGTTGAACACAAAACCTTGAACAAAGAACAAGTTTTGGTTGACGCTTTTCAATATGCAAAAGACAAAAATGTAAACGTTCATTTTCTTGGATTAGTTTCTGATGGTGGTGTGCATTCTCATACTTCTCATTTGCGCGGATTGATTGATGCAACACAAGATTTTGGACTTCAAAAAGTATTTGTTCACGCTTTTACTGACGGTCGTGATGTTGATCCAAAATCAGGAAAAAAATACATTCAGGATTTAGAAAAGTATATCCAAAAGACTTCTGTAAAATTAGCTTCAGTTATAGGAAGATATTATTCAATGGATCGCGACAAACGTTGGGAACGCGTAAAATTAGCGTACGATTTATTGGTAAACGGCGCAGGAATTCATTCTAAAAATGCAATTGAAAACATTGAAGAAAGTTATAAAAATAACATCACTGACGAATTTATAGACCCAATAATTATGATGGACAACAATGGGATTCCATTGGCAACTATCAAAGAAAATGACGTCGTGATATTCTTCAATTTCCGCACCGATAGAGGTCGTGAATTGACAGAAGCGCTTTCGCAAAAAGATTTCCACGAGCAAAATATGCACAAATTGAATTTGTATTATGTAACGCTTACTAATTATGACGAAAGTTACGAGAATGTAAAAGTGGTTTATAATAAAGATAATATCACGGAAACGCTGGGTGAAGTTTTGGAAAAAGCCAACAAAAAACAAATCAGAATTGCCGAAACAGAAAAATATCCACACGTTACTTTCTTCTTTTCTGGAGGTCGTGAGGCTCCTTTTATTGGCGAAAGCCGCATCTTAAAAAACTCGCCAAAAGTGGCAACGTATGATTTGCAACCAGAAATGAGCGCATTTGAATTGGCGGAAGCCTTAGTTCCAGAAATTGAAAAAGGCGAAGTTGATTTTGTATGTTTGAATTTTGCCAATGGCGATATGGTAGGACATACGGGCGTAATGAGTGCTGCAATAAAAGCCTGTGAAGCAGTAGATCAATGTGTCGAAAAAGTAATTACTGCGGCTTTAGCCAATAATTATACGACAATCGTCATTGCCGATCACGGAAATTGCGAAACGATGATAAATCCTGATGGAAGTCCAAATACTGCACACACAACAAATCCAGTGCCGATTATTTTAGTCGATAATGAATTGAAAACGATTCACGATGGTGTTTTGAGTGATATTGCACCAACAGTTTTGGCCTTGATGGGAATTGAAAAACCAGCAGTAATGGACAGAAATTCGTTGTTGTAAGAAACTTATAGAGTTAAAATCAAACACAATAAAAGTCCAAGATTGCTCTTGGACTTTTATTGTGTTTGATTTTATTTTTAAATTGAAGTTAATTTCTTCAAATCGGCAATGGTTTGTGTTGGGTTTTCGGCCTTGAAAACATAGTTTCCAGCCACCAAAACATCGCCACCAGCTTGAACTAATTGCACTGCATTTTTATTGGTTACGCCGCCATCAATTTCTATTATGGTTGAAGCGCCTTTTCGGTTTATTAATGCTTTTAATTTTTCAATTTTTGAATAGGTGTTTTCAATGAAGGATTGTCCGCCAAAACCTGGATTCACGCTCATTAAGCAAACCATATCAATATCGTTGATAACATCTTCTAATAAATCAATATTGGTGTGTGGATTTAGTGCAACTCCTGCTTTCATTCCCTCGGCTTTAATAGCTTGTAAAGTTCTGTGCAAATGAGTACACGCTTCATAATGCACGGTTAGAATGTCTGCGCCTAAATCTTTGAACGTTTTTATATATCGGTCGGGATCTACAATCATCAAATGTACGTCGATTGTTTTTTTGGCGTGTTTGGTAATGGCTTCTAAAACGGGCATTCCAAAGGAAATATTAGGAACAAATACGCCGTCCATAATGTCGATGTGAAACCAATCAGCTTGACTGTTATTTATCATTTCGATGTCGCGCTGTAGGTTGGCGAAATCGGCAGCAAGTACGGATGGGGCAATAATTGTATTTTTCATTTTAGTAGTGTTGTTTGTACAAAAATAGTTATTTTAATGCAATTGGCGAAATTACATTGGTTATTGGTGCTGATATTTCGGGATTATTGTTAGGATTTCTGGGCGTCCGCGTGAAGGATAGTAGTGGAAATCCTTTGTTGCCATTCTTTTGGCAACAAAGATTGTAACGGATAGCCTGACCGAGTTTACGACAAATTTCCTCGCAACTAACAACGTTCAAAACGAGGGCACGCCCAAAAAAAAACTCTGAAAATGATTCCAGAGTTTTGATATTAAGACTTTAAGATTTTCGACTTTATGACGAGTTTATCCTAAATATGTTTTCAAGATTTTGCTTCTTGAAGTATGTTTTAATCTGCGAATTGCTTTTTCTTTAATCTGACGAACGCGCTCCCGAGTTAGGTCGAAAGTTTCGCCAATTTCTTCTAAAGTCATTGGGTGTTGGTCGCCAAGTCCGAAATACAAACGAACGACGTCGGCTTCTCTTGGGGTTAATGTTTCCAAAGAGCGCTCGATTTCGGTGCGTAAAGATTCTTGAATTAATTCACGATCTGGATTTGGTGATTCGCCTGAACGCAAAACGTCGTAAAGGTTAGAGTCTTCGCCTTCTACAAGTGGCGCATCCATTGACAGGTGACGTCCAGAGTTTTTCATTGACTCTTTTACGTCGTTTACCGTCATATCTAATTCCTTCGCAATTTCTTCTGCTGTAGGCGGTCTTTCGTTAGATTGCTCTAACAAAGCGTACATTTTATTGATTTTATTGATAGAACCAATTTTATTTAAAGGCAAACGAACGATACGAGATTGTTCCGCCAAGGCTTGTAAAATCGATTGACGAATCCACCAAACGGCGTACGAAATGAATTTGAAACCACGAGTTTCATCAAAACGTTGTGCTGCTTTTATCAAACCTAAATTTCCTTCGTTAATTAAATCGGGAAGTGTAAGTCCTTGATTTTGATATTGTTTTGCTACCGAAACCACGAAACGTAAATTGGCTTTCGTCAATTTTTCGAGTGCAGCTTGATCTCCGGCTTTAATTTTCTGAGCCAATTCTACCTCTTCATCGGCAGTAATCAAATCTACTTTTCCAATTTCTTGTAAATATTTGTCTAACGAAGCCGTTTCACGGTTGGTTACCTGTTTGGTAATTTTTAGTTGTCTCATAATTTCTATCCCTTTTTAGGTATTGAGATAGTTATACGTTGAGAGTTGCAAAAAAGTTACAAAAGATAGGAATTATTTTTATTATTATAAGAAATTCAAATCATTTCAGGATTTCACTTGCTATATCCGCATCAAAATTAAATTCTGTTAAAGTCATTTGACAAGGATATAATTTTATGTTTTCACTCTTTTAGCTTGATGTTTTATACTCAAAGAGTATAATTATAGACTCAAAGAATATAATTATAAGTTCAGAGACTATAATTAGATACTCTGAGGCTATAATTATAGACTAAAAGAGTATAATTATAGACTCAAAGACTATAATTATAAGTTCAGAGTCTATAATTATAGACTAAAAGAGTATAATTTGATTCTTTTAGCATCAAATCCAAGGTAGATTGAATTTTAAATGAAAAACCCCCAATTCAACTGAATTGGTTTTTTGTATTTATTTTAAAAAGCCGTTTGCTCTAATTTCTTTATGAATGGCTACAATGTCTTCGGGTATTTCAAATTGTAATAACCAGTTTACATCCAATCCGTTATTGATTGCATGTCGCATTAACATATCATTTTCGCCAATACTTTTCCCTAATTCCATTACTGCATCTCTGAAGTCTAAATGTAAATCTTCGTGTTGTGCTTTGATTAAAAGTAGAATTTTAAAAGCACGAGCTATTATATAGATGCATGTTGTATAGGAATCGTTTGGTTTAGAATTTAAAATATGCCATTTATTCAAAGATATTGATTCTGTTAGAAACTGAATATTTAATGTTATTTCGCCATATTTATCTTTGGTTTTAACAACGTGTTCTGTAATTAAACCACTCAAATTGCGCATTTCCATTAAGATATAACCCAAAGAAAAAAATCGATCATTAGACCTTTTTAAATCTTTTGAAATTTCCTTTTGCAATGCTTCTCTTTTATCTTCGGCTGTTTCAGTGTCAACTAATTCAAAAAACAATCTATTTGCCAACACCAAGTCTTTTTTTAATAATCTTAAAATTAGTTTGTCTTTCTCGGTACTAGGCAAGTTTTGAAGTGCTGTTTTAAAATCTTTATCAAACATAATTAAATATTTATTCTATTAATTTCTTTATTAATGGTTTTCGCAAATCGCCACGATAGGAATGTTCGCGGGCGTTTCCTGTTTTGAATAAGATGTCAATTTTGGTAATGTATTGTTGTAGGGTCATAATGAAAAGTAAAAATCAAATATAGGATTTTTTTTGTTAAGTTGTTTGAATCAAAAACCCCCAATTCAACTAAATGAATTGAGGGTTTTTATCTTTTAAACTCTGTCAAAGTTTTGAACTTTGACAGAGTTATTTAAATCTAATTCTATTTAAGATTCTCTAGGAGGTCTTGGTAAAAGTGCTTTTCTTGACACTTTTTCTTTTCTAGTTTTTGGATCAAGACCTAAGTATTTCACCATAAACACGTCGCCCATATTTACTACATCAGAAACATTTTCAGTACGTTCCCAAGCCAACTCAGATACGTGAAGTAATACTTCGTTTCCGGGAACTGCTGTATATTCTACAACTGCACCAAAATCAAGCATTTTAATTACTTTCACTTCGTAAGCTTCGTTCATTTGAGGTTTGAAAGTGATTGATTCAATTTTAGCCAATACCGCTGCAATTCCAGCAGGATCAGTTCCTAAAATTTCAATTACTCCTTGCTCATTCACTTCATTGATTACGATAGTTGTTCCAGTAGCTTTTTGTAATTCTTGAATCACTTTTCCGCCAGGTCCAATCAACGCTCCGATAAAGTTACTAGGAATTGTTCTTGTAATAATTTTTGGTGCATACGTTTTAACATCTTCTTTTGGTGCAGCCAAAGTTTCAGTAAGAATATTAAGAATATGCAAACGACCGTCACGGGCTTGTGCCAATGCAGCTTCCATAATTTCATATTTCAATCCGTCGATTTTGATGTCCATTTGACACGCTGTAATTCCTTCAGAAGTTCCAGTTACTTTGAAATCCATATCTCCCAAATGATCTTCATCACCTAAAATATCAGATAAAACTGCAAAACGTTCTCCGTCTGTAATTAATCCCATTGCAATTCCAGAAACAGGACGAATCATTTGAATACCAGCATCCATTAATGATAATGTACCAGCACAAACAGTAGCCATTGAAGAAGAACCGTTAGATTCTAATACTTCAGAAACAACACGAATGGTGTAAGGACAATCAGCAGGAATCATATTTTTCAACGCTCTTTGCGCCAAGTTTCCGTGACCAACTTCTCTTCTTGAAGTTCCTCTCAAAGGACGCGCTTCTCCTGTAGAAAATGGTGGGAAATTATAGTGCAAGTAGAATTTTTCTTCTCCTTGTTCTGATGGGGAATCAATTTGGTTTGCTTCTCTAGAAGTTCCTAAAGTTGCTGTTGCCAATGCTTGAGTTTCTCCACGAGTAAACAAGGCAGATCCGTGAACAGATGGTAAATAATCTACTTCACACCAAATTGGTCTAATTTCTGTAGTTTTTCTACCGTCCAAACGTGTTCCTAAATCTAAGGTTACGTTACGAACTGCTTCTTTGTTAGTTTTGTAAAAATATTTACTTACTAAATCGCCATCAACTGCTAATTCTTCTTCTGTAAACAACGCTTTAACTTCGTCTTTAACTTCTGCAAATGCTGCTGTACGCTCTTGTTTAGAAGAACCTTTACTAGCAATTGCGTAAATTTTATCGTAAGCTGCTGCTTTTACTTTTGCATAAATAGCATCGTCTGTTCTTTCAGTTTCGTAAGTACGAACTTCTTTTTTACCAAAAGCATTTGCTAATCTTTCTTGCGCTGCAATTTGGTTTTTGATGTGTCCGTGAGCAAATTTAATTGCTTCTACCATTTCTGCTTCTGAAATTTCTTTCATTTCTCCTTCTACCATTGCGATAGAATCTGTTGAAGCACCAATCATCATATCAATATCAGATAATTCTAATTGAGCACGACTTGGATTGATGATGAATTTCCCATCAATTCTTCCAACTCTAGCTTCAGAAATTAAAGTTTCAAATGGAATGTCAGACAAAGCAAGTGCTGCCGAAGCGGCTAATCCTGCTAATGCATCTGGCATAATATCATCATCGTGAGACATTAACTGAATCATAACTTGAACTTCTGCGTGATAATCACTTGGGAAAAGTGGACGTAAAACACGGTCAACTAATCTCATTGTTAGCACTTCGTTATCACTTGGACGTGCTTCTCTTTTGAAGAAACCTCCAGGAAAACGTCCTGCTGCTGCAAATTTTTCACGATAATCTACCGTAAGCGGCAAAAAATCGATGCCTGGACTTGCTTTTCTTGATGATACAACTGTTCCTAAGATTACAGTTTTACCAATTCTTACTACTACAGCACCGTCAGCTTGTTTCGCTAAACGTCCTGTCTCGATTGTGATGTTTCTTCCATCACCTAAATCGATACTTTCTACAAATAATTGTGGAATCATAAATTTTCCTTTTTTAATTTTACATTGGTTTTCCTGCCTGTCAGCAGAATTGTTGTGTTGTTTTTCCCGCCGAAGCGGATTGCGTAGTTAATGCTTAAATCCAATGAAAAACCAAACTTTTTTTATTCTCTTATTTGCCCTTGGGCTAAAAACAAAAAGAGGCGCGTGTGCACCTCTTTTTTATTGATTATTTTCTAATATTCAATACTTTGATAATCTCACGATATCTGTTGATTTCAGTTTTCTTCAAGTAATCAAGTAAACTTCTTCTTTTACCTACTAATAATACTAATGAACGCTCTGTATTATAATCGTGACGATTTTTTTTCAAATGCTCAGTTAAGTGGCTAATTCTGAAAGTAAACAAAGCAATTTGTGCTTCTGATTTTCCAGTGTTTGTTTTTTCTCCGTGTTTAGCGAAGATCTCTTCTTTAATCTCTTTAGTTAAATACATTCCAATATTTGTTTAATGATTTTTATGTATGTCTTACAGCTATTATAAGACCGTGCAAAAGTACTATTTATTTTTTAAAATGCAATACTTTATATATTATTCTAACCATAAATTTCTAAAGGACTTGTTTTTATCATAATCATTGGCTTGTTTTTCGATATTAAAATAACGATGACCACGAGGATCATTTCCAACACCAGCCAAATAAGCCCAATTTCCCCAGTTGCTGCACACATCATAATCGATTAGAGCTTCTTCAAAATAAGCTGCTCCAAAACGCCAATCCATATTAAGTTCATTGCAAAAATAACTCGCTACATTTTGACGTCCTCGATTGCTCATAAAACCTGTTTTCTTTAATTCAATCATATTCGCATTGATAAAATCAGATTGCGTAGCGCCATTAATCCATTGAGAAAGTAGTTTTTCGTTCAGCGATTTCGAGTTTTTATTTTCGGTTTTAATTCCAGAATACAAGAAAAATTTGGTTTGGTGTTTTTTGAACATAAATCGAAAAAAATCACGCCATAATAATTCAAATAGTAGCCAATAAGTTGAATCATTTGCGCCATTTTCGCTTTCATATTTTCTAATTTCTTTATAAATATATCTTGGAGAAATACTTCCAAGTGCCAACCAAGCCGAAAATTTTGACGAATAATTTGCTCCAACCATTCCGTTTCTGGTCTCCTTATATATAGACAAGCTTTTTGTTTCAAAAAAATAATGTTCTAATCTTTTGATTGCTTCTGTTTCGCCTCCTTTAAATTGGATGGCTGCGCGCGAATCTATTGCTGTAAATTCCAAATTTAGTTCTTGTAAAGTTGGCAAAATCAATGTTGGAATTTCTGGCGAATTTATTGCTATTGGTTTAGGAAGCGCTTTTTTAACCGTTGCCTCTTGTTCTGTCTTTTTTCGGAATACGGTAAAAACATCTGGAATATCTTTTATCGAAAATGGTAAATCTTCAGCGCGATATAAAGTGCTGGTGCTGAAAGTTTCCATTTCGCATCCTAATTTATAAAGCGCTTTTTCTACTGATTTCTCCGTTTGCTTTTCTTCATAAGCAACTTCGCGTTTTGCAAAGACTTTTTTGGATTTGTATAAATTTACGATTTTAGGGATTTCAACTTCTGGTTTTCCTCTTAAAATGAGCAATCCAGAACCTAATTCGCGTAGATTTTTATCTAAGTTTTCTAGGGATTCTAATAGAAATTGAGCTCTAAAACTTCCCGTTTTTTTGAATCCATAAGGCGTTGTTTCATAATGAGATTCGTCAAAACAATAAACTGGAATTACCTGTTCGCATTCCGCAATGGCTTTGCAAAGTACTTCATTATCGGTTACTCTTAAATCGGTTTTAAACCAAACTAGTGCAGTTTTCATAAATCATTTATATTTTTCAAATAAAAATCGGCTTGTTCTAACAAGGCTGTTTTTGCATCAGGATTCATTTTGCGCCATACATTATACATCATTCCGATTCTTGGATTTTTGCCTAATTTATCCTCGTTTTTATCATAGAAATTCCAATACAAACTATTGAAAGGGCAGGCTTTATCACCCGTTTTTACTGCTTTTTTATAGAAACAAGAACCACAATAATGACTCATTTTATCAATATAAGACGCCGAACTTACATAAGGTTTTGTGCCTACAATGCCACCATCGGCAAACTGACTCATTCCGCGAGTATTCGTAATTTCGACCCATTCGATGGCGTCAATATAAATCCCCAAATACCAAGCATCCAATTCATCAGGGTGAACTCCAGCCAAAAGGGCGAAATTTCCGGTAATCATTAAGCGCTGAATATGGTGGGCATACGCATAATTCAAAGATTGCTTGATGGAATCTTTTAAACACAGCATTTTTGTATTTCCAGTCCAAAACCAATCGGGTAATTTTTCTTGATTATTAAAGAAATTCAAATTTGCATATTCTGGCATTTTCAGCCAATAAATCCCTCGCATATATTCCCGCCAACCAATTATTTGACGAACAAAACCTTCTAACTGATTGTATTCTATTTCTTCGGGTCGTTTTCGCCATTCGGCAATGGCCTTTTCAATGACTTCTTGAGGTGAAATCATTTTTATATTCATCGAAAACGAAATTCTGGAATGATAAAGCGACCATTCGTTTGGCGTCATTGCATCTTGATAAGAACCAAATAATGACAAACATTCGGTTACGAAAAAATCTAATAATTCTAAAGATTGTTTTCTGTTTATTGGCCAAACAAAATTTTCTGGATCAATGGTGCCGACAGTTTTAATGTCTGTTTTGTGAATTTCTGCTACAATTTCTGAAACATTATTATTAAAAACTAAAGGCGTTATTGGCTTATGATTTTTGGGTAATTTCTTTCGGTTTTCATCATCATAATTCCATTTTCCGGTCAGAGGTTTGTCGTTTTCCATTAAAACATCGTGCTTTTTTCGCATATTTCGATAGAAGCTTTCCATTAAGAATGTTTTTTTACCTTCGAAAAATTCGCCAAGTTCATTTCGACTTGAATAAAAATGTTCCGAATCTACGACAGAAGAAGAAATAGTCAGTTTTTCGCAGCATTCTTTTAGGATTTTATCCAATCGATATTCATCAGGAAATTGATATTCGAAATGGGTAATTTGATGTTCTGAAATTAGAATTTCAATATTTTTATCGAACGATTGTAAGTTGTTTTCATCATTTAAACCAATATAAATCAAACTATGATTTGCTGATTTTAAGGATTCAGCAAAGGAGCGCATTGCCGAAAAAAATCCAACTACTTTTTGGATGTGATGTTTGGCATAATCAGTTTCGGTGCGGACTTCCATCATCACATAAATCACCGATTCATCAATAGTTTTGAACCAAGAATGATTGCTATTTAATTGATCACCAAGAATTAATCGTAAGGTTTTAGACATTTTATTATTTACTTTAAGTGTGGGAAAAAATATTAAACAGCGAATTTCAATCGAACTCTTTGCCATTCTATTTTTACAGATGACCCTTCGGCAATAAATACTGCTTCTGGCTTGGTGTAATTTAAAACGGAAAACGATTCGCCATACATAGCTTTAAAATCACAATCAATTTT
>CANIFM010000062.1 GCA_947466955.1 Bacteroidota bacterium | reverse complement strand
TTGTCTCCTTTATTTTCTTGAAAAACAGCACTCAATCGATGAATAAATTCTGCTTGCAAATCGTTAATATTTAATTGAACAACCAATCTTTTTGCAAATATTCCCAATACATCTTGTAGGATTTTAAAGTCCGTAAACTGCAATCTTGGTTCGCCTTTTTTCCCTGTTTCTTTATCTGCCCAACCTTCTTTCACCAATACTTTCATATAGGTAAAACTATTCGGAATCAGATAATGTCGGCTTTTCATATATTCTTCACCAAAGATTTTAAACTCATAACTTTCGTCATAACCTTCTAAAACAAAAGTCGCCCAACCTTTTCCATTCTTAGCAACACGATGTTGAACATTGGTAATTATTCCTCCAAAACTTAAATTTTTATTCACGTGTGGAACCAAATCTTTTAAAGTTTCCATTTTAGAATTACAAAAATATTTCATTTCGTTTTTAAAATCGTCAAGCGGATGTCCCGAAAGATAAATCCCAACAACTTCTTTTTCTTTGGCTAATTTTTCCATTGTTGACCAATCTTCACAAGGCGGAACAACGGGTTCTGCAATTTGAACATCGCTGGATTCGCCAAACAAACTGACTTGTGATGAATTTTCATTTTCCTGAAATTTCACACCGTAGCGAATTGCTTTTTCGTAAAATGTAATTCCATCACCATCATCGTGGAAATATTGCGCTCTTGTAACTCCTTGAAACGAATCAAAACCACCCGCTAAAATTAAGTTTTCTAACGCTTTTTTATTTGCAGAACGCAAATCAATTCGCTTTGTTAAATCAAAAATTGATTTGTATTTTCCATCTTTTCTGTTATCTACAATGGTTTGAACCGCAGCCATTCCAACGCCTTTTACAGCTCCAATTCCAAAACGAACAGCATAGTTTTCATTAACGGTAAATTTATAAAATGACTCATTCACATCGGGGCCTAAAACTTGTAATCCCATCCGTTTACATTCTTCCATAAAAAAGGAAACTTGCTTGATGTCACTCATATTATTCGACAAAACTGCAGCCATATATTCCGCAGGGTAATTTGCTTTCAAATAGGCAGTTTGATACGCAATCCAAGCGTAGCAAGTAGAATGCGATTTGTTAAACGCATATTCCGCAAACGCTTCCCAGTCTTTCCAAATTTTCTCTAATTTATCTTCTGCGTGTCCTTTTGCAGCAGCTTGACTTATGAATTTAGGCTTCATTTTGTCCAAGACATCTTTCTGCTTTTTTCCCATTGCTTTACGCAAAACATCGGCATCACCTTTTGAAAAGTCAGCCAATTTTTGAGATAAAAGCATTACTTGTTCTTGATAAACGGTAATTCCATAAGTATCTTTCAGTAATTCTTCGCAGGCATCAATATCATAAACAATGGCTTCTTCACCATTTTTTCTTTTAATAAAACTCGGTATATAAGCAATTGGTCCGGGACGATATAAGGCATTCATTGCAATTAAATCTCCGAAAACTGTTGGCTTCAATTCTTTCATATATTTCTGCATTCCCGCAGATTCATATTGGAAAATCCCAATTGTTTCACCACGTTGAAAGAGCTCATACGTTTTCAAATCATCAATTGGAAAAGTATCGGGATCTAAAACAATTCCTGATCTGTATTTCACTAATTTTACGGTATCTTTTATTAATGTTAGGGTTTTCAATCCCAAGAAATCCATTTTTAATAAACCCGCACTTTCCACAACAGAGTTATCAAATTGCGTAACATATAAATCCGAATCTTTTGCAGTTGCAACGGGCACAAAATTGGTAATATCGCTTGGCGTAATAATTACACCACAAGCGTGGATACCTGTATTTCTAAGATTTCCTTCTAATATTTGTGCTTGCTGAATGGTTTCGCCAAGTAAATCATCGTCCTTAGAAATTGCAATTAAATCTTTAATTTTTTCGAAATCTTCTGGTCTAAGTACCTTTTTGATATCGGCTTCAGCATCTTTTAGAAATCGTGCCAAACTCCATTTTGAAGGAATTAAAGCAGGGATTAATTTGGCTATTTTATCAGCTTCAAAAAGCGGTAAATCCAAAACTCGTGCTGTATCTCGAATTGCCGATTTTGCAGCCATTGTTCCATACGTGATAATTTGCGCGACTTGTTTTGAACCGTATTTTTTAATTACATAATCCATTACGCGACTTCGACCTTCATCATCAAAATCGATATCGATATCGGGTAACGACACACGATCCGGATTTAGGAACCGCTCAAAAAGCAAATTGTATAATAAAGGATCAATATTGGTAATTCCGAGACAATATGCCACTACTGAACCCGCTGCAGAACCCCGACCAGGTCCAACAGAAACATCCATTTTTCGTGCTTCGGCGATGAAATCTTGTACAATTAAAAAGTAACCCGGATAACCCGAATTTTGTATGGTCAATAATTCAAAGTCGATGCGTTCTTGGATTTCAGTTGTAATTTCAGCATATCTTTTATTAGCACCAATGAAAGTTAAGTGTTTCAAAAAAGCATTTTCACCTCGTTTTCCGCCATCATTATCATCTTCAGAAACTAAAAATTCTAGTGGAATTTCAAATTTTGGCAATAAAACATCACGAGCCAAATCATAGATTTCAATTTTAGCTACAATTTCTGATAAGTTCGCAATCGCCTCAGGCAAATCTGTAAAAAGCTTTTTCATCTCTTCACCCGACTTGAAATAATATTCCTGATTTGGCATTCCGTAACGATATCCACGACCACGACCTATTGGCGTAGATTGCTTTTCACCATCGCGTACACAAAGTAAAATATCGTGGGCATTGGCATTGTCTTTTTCTATGTAAAAGGTGTTGTTGGTCGCTACAATTTTGACATCATTCTTTCTTGCCAATGAAATTAATGCCGTATTTACGCGGTTTTCGTCCTCTTGATTGTGACGCATTACCTCAATATATAAATCAGAACCAAATTGTTGTTTCCACCAAATTAATGCTTCTTCTGCTTGGTTTTCACCTAAATTTAAAATTTTATTTGGGATTTCACCGTATAAATTTCCCGACAAAACGATAAGGTCTTCCTTATATATTTCTATTAAAGATCGGTCAATTCTGGGAACATAATAAAATCCTTCAGTATGCGCAATGGATGATAATTTCGCTAAATTATGATACCCTTTTTTATTTTTTGCTAGAAATACAATTTGATACCCATTGTCTTTTCGAGTTTTATCTTTGTGGTCTTCACAAACAAAAAACTCACATCCAACAATCGGTTTCATTACAACTTCTGTGGCTTCTTCACCATTGGCAACAGCCGCAGCATTTTTAGATTCTGCCGCTTTATTGTGGTATAAAATATCGCGGACAAAATGAAAAGCACCCATTAAATTGGCGTGATCTGTAATGGCAACGGCGGGCATTTTATTCTGAGATGCCGCTTTCACTAACGCCGCAACGCTAATTGTAGATTGCAAGACAGAAAACTGCGTGTGGTTATGCAAATGCACGAAATCCGTATCAATTAGAACTTGCTTGTTCTCTGAAAGCGTAACTTTTGAAACCGGTGCAACATTTTGCTCGCCAAATTGCTGTTTGATTTTCTCAGAAGCCTCTTTAAGATTGATGTGTTGCAATCCTATGAGCTGAATTGGTGCTGAATTATAATTTTGAAATTCTTGAAAATAATCTTGTTCGACTTGAAGTTCTTTATAAGTAAAGATTTCTGTACGAATCAATTCAAAAAAACATCTCGTAGTTGCTTCCACATCGGCAGTGGCGTTGTGCGCTTCTGAAAATGGTTTATTGAATAAATAACTGTGTAATTCTGTAAGCGTTGGTAATTTGAATTTTCCCCCTCGCCCACCAGGCAATTGCAATAAAGATGCAGTAACTTCCGTACAAGTATCTAAAACTGGCATGGAACTCATTGGGCTTTCAATTCCCAAACGGTGGAATTCGCAACCCATAATATTGATGTCGAATTTCAAATTCTGACCTACAATAAATTTTGATTTGCTTAAAGCAACATTGAATTTTTCTAAAACTTCAGATAATGAAATTCCATCGGCTTGTGCCAATTCGGTAGATATTCCGTGAATTCTTTCGGCATCGTAAGGAATATTATATCCATCAGGCTGAACCAAATAATCCTGATGTTCGATAATTTTTCCCATTTCATCGTGCAATTGCCAAGCAATTTGAACACAACGAGGCCAGTTTCCAGTATCGGTAATTGGTGCATCCCAGCGTTTTGGCAATCCAGTGGTTTCAGTATCAAATATTAAGTACATATTTATAGAAATTCAAATAAATAATCGCCGATTTCAAACTTTTGAAGTCTAAAAACCAGAAAAATATTATTTGTAGTTGGAAATTAATTGAACTTCAAATTTAAGTTTTTTTGAAGTAGAAATTCAGAGAAGTTATCAACAAAAAAACCGTTCCTCTATATATTTATATTAAAATAATCTGAAAATTTCCCAAATAGGGAATTTTACATTATATTTGTAGTTCAAAATCACCTATGAGAATAATTGCCAAAAGAACCTTGCAAAATTTCTGGGAAAATTATCCCAACTCAAAACAGCAATTGTTGGTATGGTTCCAGGTTTTTGATAAAAACCAATTTGAGAATTCTAATGCCATAAAAACTGTTTTTGGTTCAGCCGATTTTATTGGAAATAACAAAGTTGTTTTTAATATTTGTGGAAACCATTATCGCCTCATAGTAAAAATTAATTATACAACTCAAATTGTCTATATCTTATTTGTAGGAACACACACCGAATATGACGGTTTAAAAAACATTAAAAACTTATAAAAAATGGAAATTCACCCAATAAAAACAGAAAAAGATTATGATTTAGCTTTAGAAAGAGTAAGTGCTCTTTTTGATGCTAAACACAATACTATTGAAGGAGATGAATTGGATATTTTAGTTACACTTATAGAAAAATATGAACAAATTCACTACCCGATTCCTGAACCCGATCCAATTGAAGCGATTAAATTTATGATGGAACAAAAAGGACTTACTGATGCAGATTTAGGTGTTATTTTGAATAGTCGTTCAAGAGTAACAGAAATTTTTAAACGCAAAAGAACTTTGTCAATTAAGCAAATTCGATTACTAACAGAAAACCTTCATATTCCAGCTTCAACATTAATTAAAGAATATGCTTTGGAACAATAACAAGTAAGTCGAAAGTTTTAATGTCGTAAAGTCAAAAGTATCGAAATAGTTAAAAAACCATATAAAATAAGCCAATTAGTTTGAATTATATATTTTAAAATGCGACACTTTATTACACTTACTAATTAGTTCACTACAAATTATTTTTAACATAAAAATGCCTCGCAAAAACTTGCGAGGCATTTCTGTTTATTTCAACTTTTTTCAAAGGTTAATGCAATGACGAAGAATATTTAAAATCTATTTCAAAGCGTCAACTTTTGCTTTTACTTCTTCTAACGAACCTTCAAAAACTTGAACATTCGTATTTCCTTTTTCAGAAGTTGTAACCGTAGCTTTTGCTTTTCCATTTACATTCGTCACTTCTACTTTTACCATTTTGGCAGCATCTTTATTGGCACAACATTCCATTTTTTCATCAGAAGCAATGAATTTTCCATCGGCATCGTAATGTGCCAAACACATTTCTTTTTGCTCAGGAGTACATTTTAAACTGTCGCACATTGAAGCACATTCTTCTTTAGTCATTTCAGCACATTTGCTCATATCGCATTTGCCCATCATTGTTCCTTCTGTACATTCCATTTTCATTATCATAACTTTTGGAGCTGCTTCGTGCGTTCCATTTCCTAAAATTGGTGCAATTACCAATCCTATTAAACAAGTCAATTTAATTAAAATGTTCATTGAAGGTCCTGAAGTATCTTTGAAAGGATCTCCAACAGTATCACCAGTTACAGCTGCTTTATGCGCGTCTGAACCTTTATATGTCATTTCACCATTAATTAGAACTCCTGCTTCAAAAGATTTTTTAGCATTGTCCCAAGCACCACCAGCATTGTTTTGGAAAACAGCCCAAAGTACACCAGAAACGGTAACTCCAGCCATATAACCACCTAACATTTCAGCAATTAATTGGTTGTTGTCTCCGTAAACTAATTTACCTAAAAGTACAATTGCAATTGGAAAACCAATAGTCAAAACTCCAGGTAACATCATTTCGCGTAAAGCGGCTTTTGTAGAAATATCAACACATTTAGCATATTCAGGTTTCCCTGTACCTTCCATAATTCCTGGAATTTCTCTAAACTGACGACGTACTTCATAAACCATATCCATTGCAGCTTTTCCAACAGAATTCATTGCTAATGCAGAGAAAACTACGGGTATCATTCCACCAACAAATAACATTGCCAAAACCGGTGCTTTGAAAATATTGATTCCGTCGATTCCTGTAAAAGTTACATAAGCAGCAAACAAAGCCAATGAAGTTAATGCAGCCGAAGCGATTGCAAAACCTTTTCCTGTTGCAGCCGTTGTATTTCCAACTGAATCCAAAATATCTGTTCTTGTACGAACTTCTTTAGGTAATTCACTCATTTCAGCTATTCCACCTGCATTATCAGAAATTGGTCCGAAAGCATCGATTGCTAATTGCATTGCTGTTGTAGCCATCATTGCAGAGGCTGCTAAAGCGACACCATAAAATCCTGCAAATGCATACGAAGACCAGATTGCTGCTGCAAATAAAAGTACAGTTGGGAATGTAGAAATCATTCCTGTTGCCAAACCTGCAATTACGTTAGTTCCTGCTCCAGTTGATGATTTTTGTACAATTGCCATAACTGGTTTTGTCCCTAATCCGGTGTAATATTCTGTTACAGATGAAATAGTAGCTCCAACAACTAATCCTACGATTGTTGCATAGAACACTCTCATTGATGAAATATCTTTAATTCCTTCTCCGAAGAAACTCATTTTCATAGTTTCTGGCAACATAAATTTCACTAAAACATAACAAGCAATTGCTGTTAATGCAATAGAAATCCAGTTTCCAATGTTTAATGCTTTTTGAACTTGTGGCTCTTTAGCGTTGTCATCAGATATTTTTACAACCATAGTTCCGATGATAGAAAATAAAATTCCGAAACCAGCAATTGCCATTGGTAATAAAATTGGTCCAATTCCACCGAAAGCATCTTGAATGTTTCCACCCATATCTTTAATCACATAGTTTCCAAGAACCATCGCAGCAAGAACAGTTGCAACATAAGAACCAAATAAATCGGCACCCATTCCGGCAACATCACCAACGTTGTCTCCAACATTATCTGCAATTGTAGCAGGGTTTCTTGGATCATCTTCTGGAATACCAGCTTCAACTTTACCTACTAAATCAGCTCCAACATCGGCAGCTTTGGTATAAATACCACCACCAACACGAGCAAACAAAGCAATTGATTCCGCTCCAAGAGAGAAACCAGCTAACGTTTCTAATACTTTGGTCATGTCTTCTGTAGAAGTCCAAACACCACCCATAAATAAATTATATAAGACGATAAAGAAACCTGTTAATCCAAGTACTGCTAAACCTGCAACTCCTAATCCCATTACGGTTCCACCACCAAAAGAAACTTTTAATGCTTGTGGTAAACTTGTACGAGCCGCTTGAGTTGTTCTTACGTTTGTTTTAGTTGCAATTTTCATCCCCATATTTCCAGCCAATGCTGAAAAGAAAGCTCCAAAAATAAATGCCACTACTATTAATATATGTGTAGTTGGAACCACGAATGAAATTCCAGCCAAAACGATACTTGCTATTACAACAAATATTGCTAATAATCTGTATTCTGCTTTAAGGAAAGCCAAGGCACCTTCATAGATGTAATCTGAAATTTCTTTCATTTTACCATCTCCGGCATCTTGTTTTAAAACCCAACTTCTTTTGATTGCCATAAAAGCCAATCCTATTAATGCCATTACTATTGGCACATAAATCATCAATGATTCCATATTCTACTTATTGGTTACTAAATAATTGGTTGCAAATGTAACAAAACCTTAACAAATAAAAAAGCACTATTCTGACAAGAATAGTGCTTTTTTGAATATTTGATAATTTTATTACTTTATACTGAAGAGTCCGTCGGTTTTATTCTCTATTTTTTCGAATCTCTCAATGCATTCCTCTATGATTTGATTGGCTTTATGAACGTCGCCCCAACCGCCAACATCTACTTTTTTATTTTCTAAATCTTTATATACTTGGAAAAAATGTTCGATTTCTTTTAATAAATGCGGATTCATATCTGATAAATCTTCTAGTTTGTTCCAATTTGGGTCTGAAACAGGAACACAAAGAATTTTATCGTCAGATCCTTTGTCGTCTGCCATAAAGAAAACCCCAATTGGTTTCACTTCCATTACACAACCTGGAAAAGTTGGTTCGGTTACCAATACTAAAACATCTAATGGATCTCCGTCTAATGCTAATGTTTCGGGAATAAATCCGTAATCTGAAGGATACATCATTGAAGAAAACAACATTCTGTCGTACCTGATTTTTTTTAAATCGAAATCATATTCGTATTTATTTCTGCTTCCTTTAGGAATTTCTATTAAAACATCGAATGTTTTTGGATTTGCCATGGTGTTTATTTTTAATGTTTAATGGTACTACAAAATTAAATAAACAAAAATGAGTTTTGTCACAAAAAACGATTGTATATTTCGGATTAATTCGATTGATAAAATAGAGATATGATTTATTTATCGCAATTTTTTTGTTTTAATATAAAAACCTTGTGAAATAAAGCTTTTAAAAACTAAAACGGTTTGATTATGGAATCGTAAATTAGGACTTAAAACGGTTTTAGCCCAGATCGTAATGAAAAGCCCGGAACTAAAAAAAGTAGTTTTTCTTGCTATAGAAAAGCGACCAAAGGAAGCTCTTTATATAGTATAGAAAAACACTTTTTTTAGTGAGGACTTGAAATGTAGCGCTGGAATAGCTTCTAAAAATAGAAACCAAATGAGCCTTTTATTCCAAAATTATTGGTTTGCGGAGTAACGTAAGTACCTCGCCAACTGAATTCAAGTTTGAAGACTTTAAAGATGTTTCCAATTCCAGCGTTGTATTCCCAGTAGCCATTTTCAGGTGCTTTGTAGATTAATTCTGATGCATTTAAAGCTCTATTTTTATCGGAAATGGTTCCGTAAACTCCTTTTACGCCGATTGTTTCACGCCAATTTAGTTTTCTTAAGTAAGGGATTCTTGCGAAAATTCGACCTCCAAAATTGTGTTCTAATTGTAAAGTTGCGTATTGATCGGCTTCAAATTCATAGAAATTTAGAAGGTTGAATGTGTTTTTTATGGTAAAATAGGATTGATTTCCAGGAATAATACTCATTAATCCTAGAGGTACTTCCCCAAAAGTTTTTCCTAATTCTATGATAGAATTTAATTGTCCTAGTGGTCCAATCATAAAGGGTTGTTTGTAATATAATTGGAGTTTTTTATAATCGAAATCACTGTTTAAAACTCCTTTTAATCCTTGGCTGTAATTGACAAAAAACCTTGGATATGGGCTGCTAACAATTGAGCGCTCCACGGCAAATCCTATTGTTTTTCTTCCTGGTGTATAGTCAATTTGGAAATTAATTTCAGATTGTTTGAGGTCCGATTTTGAAATTCCTCCATTGCCAAAAGCATCTGGCAAAGTGGTGTAATAATCCAATTTAAAATCGGGAGAAGCAGATACTAATGTTCGAAAAGAAAATCCTGTTTGTAATGTTAGATTTTTTGCTGGTTCAATTTCTATTGCAAATGAAGTGAAATTAACATTGGTTAATTTACCGTTATTTCCTGCTGCAAAAAGTGATGAGGAAGCAAAATTTCTTCCTAAAACATCGTTGGAAGTTGTTAGACTTGCACCTATTTGTTCCACATCTCTTCTGGTTCCTCCTTCAATAATTAATCGGTTTTTTTTATTGAGTAACCATTTTCCAGAAACTCCATATTTGAATTTATTATCCTTAAAACCATAGGCTGTATAGACTTGAATTCTCCAGGGGTCATTGGGTCCAAAATAAGTTCGTCCACCAACTCGCAATCGAAATCCTTCAACATCATTGTAGCCTACAGTTGATAAAACGGGTCCTAAATCTACGCCACCTTTATGTAAATAACCACTTCCTAAAATGGTAACCAAATCATATATTTGCCTGAATTTTCTATTAGTTTGCAAAGTATCAAGCATTTTGTAAACTCCTTTTTCGTCTTTGTTTAGATTTTCAAAACGATTTTCCTCCCAAAATGCATCCGGTTTCAAATAGATAGATTCGTCTGGGTTATCAATTTCTTCTTTGTAAAATGCATCTGGTTTTTGTATATTAAATTGATGATTCTTATAGAGTGTGGTCCGTTTTCCATACATTCCCTTTGATTTTTCATTTTTGCTAAAGGAAAAATCTGTCATCATATAATCTCTTGTTAACAAGAATATTGAATCGTTCATCACTTCAAATTCTTGTTCGATATAAATATCTTTTACCCAGTTAATATTGGCACTTTTTGTAACCGCCATATTGATATTTTTTATGGCGTAGGTAGAATCATTTACCCAAAAATCGCCTTTGAAAGTCAATTCGTTTTTTCGCCTTGGATAAAAAACAATATTATAACACCATTTTTTATCTATAAAAGAACTGTCGCGTAAAACATAATTATATACATCAATTCCTGTTTTTGATAGCGGACTTGTGAAACTTTTATCGTAAAATTTCAGGTAATTACTATAAATGTCATATTCATTGTACAAGTCTTTTATTAAAGCAATAATTTGCTGATTGGTATTGAAACCAGAATTTTTATTGGCTTTTAAAATTTCTTTTACTTTGCCTTTAATATTATCACCATAAACATTAGAAAGTGCTTCATTAATGAAAATTGGCAAATAGGTTTTACCAGTAACTTTTGAAGTATCGACTTGTTTGAAAATAAATTCCATTCCCTTAAAAACTTTACTTTTCATAAAAGCACTGTCGATGGTATTCATATCAAATTCTACTTTCTCATACTTTTCCATTTGGTATTGGTTGAACTGTCGTAAGCCGTTTTTGCGTTTTCGTTCCCAAATTTTACGAAGAATATCCAATGCAGGATTGTTTTTTTTGGACGTTTTACCGGTAAAAATAACTACTTCATTTAATTTTACTCCGTCACTAATTTTGATTTTAAAATCATAGTTAACGGCTTTTGGCAACACTACTTCTTTGGTTTCAAATCCTGCAAAAGAAACAACAATAACTTTATGTGTAAGTTGAGATTCTATATAAAAACGCCCGTCTTCATTGGTTACAACTCCTTCGGTGGTTCCTTTGAAAACAACATTTGCATACGGGACTGGGTGATTGTCATTGTCAACAACTATTCCGCTTACTTTAGTTTGAGCAAAAGTAAATCCTGTTAATAAAATAAATATGATTGTAATTAATTTGTATTTCATAAGTCAAAAAAAAAACTTCACCAAATGATATTGATGAAGTTTCAAATATAGTACTTTTTAGTTTTATAGACTGTTAATATTCCAACCGCCTAAAAATTCTAAAAATTTATGTTTATAATCTATTTTTTGTACATCACTTTTTTCACCGCTTTTACAACATCACCTGCGTTTGGCAGCCATTCTTTCAACAATGTTGGAGAATAAGGCGCTGGTGTATCAGCAGTTGTAATTCTTTGAACTGGAGCATCTAAGAAATCAAATGCCCGTTCTTGAACGATATATGTAATTTCTGAAGCTACACTTGCAAAAGGCCACGCTTCTTCAAGAACTACCAACCTATTTGTTTTTTTAACAGACGTTAAAATCGTTTCATAATCTAATGGACGAACGGTTCTCAAATCGATAATTTCACAAGAAATTCCTTCTTTTGCTAATTCATCAGCAGCGATGTGAGCTTCTTTAATGATTTTTCCAAAAGAAACAATTGTTACATCGGTTCCTTCTCTTTTAATATCTGCAACTCCAAGCGGAATAATATAATCTCCATCAGGAACTTCTCCTTTGTCGCCATACATTTGCTCCGATTCCATGAAAATTACAGGGTCATTATCACGAATTGCCGCTTTTAACAATCCTTTTGCGTCATAAACTGTTGATGGAACTACCACTTTTAATCCTGGTGTATTCGCAAACCAACTTTCAAAAGCCTGTGAATGTGTTGCTCCAAGTTGACCCGCAGATGCTGTAGGCCCTCTAAAAACCATCGGCATTGGAAATTGTCCCGCAGACATTTGACGCATTTTGGCAGCGTTATTTATTATTTGGTCAATTCCTACTAACGAGAAATTGAATGTCATATATTCAACAATTGGACGACAACCGTTCATTGCAGAACCAACAGCAATTCCAGCAAAACCAAGTTCGGCAATTGGTGTATCGATGACACGTTTTGCACCAAATTCAGCTAACATTCCTTTAGAAGCTTTGTAGGCACCATTGTATTCAGCAACCTCTTCACCCATTAAATATACGGATTCATCACGACGCATTTCTTCACTCATCGCTTCACAAATGGCTTCTCTAAATTGTATAGTTCTCATCTATTTATATATTTTTCTTAAATTTTCTGTCGCAAAAATAAATATTTTCTACCATTTATTTGCATAAAATTATGTAAATTTATTTGGAGCTATTTCCTGCTTTCCACTATATCCTCGCCCAAAAGCGAGGGATGCCGTTTCATTCAGGGCTACGAAATCGATATAGTATTGACAATTTTATTAAAATATTATGCACGCATAGTAAAATAAATGAAAATTAATTAGTAATTTAGTACCCTGAAAAAACAGCATTTAAAACATACAAAAAATGAAAATATTAGTTTGCATCAGCCACGTTCCTGATACTACTTCAAAAATTAATTTTACCAATGGCGATTCTGAATT
>CANIFM010000061.1 GCA_947466955.1 Bacteroidota bacterium | reverse complement strand
CCTTATATATTGACACGAGAAATGTTACAAGCCAATGATTGCAATATCAAAGTGGTTGCTGATATTTCTTGTGATGTCAACGGCCCAATAGCGTGTACCATAAAAGCATCTACAATTGCAGAACCATTATTTGGATATTTGCCAAGTGAAAACAAGGAAGTTGATGTTTTTCATCCTGCCGCAATCGTTGTGATGTCGGTTGATAATTTGCCTTGCGAACTTCCAAAAGATGCCAGTGAAGGTTTTGGGGAACTATTTATGAAACACGTAATTCATGCTTTTTTCAATGGCGATAAAGATGGAATTCTACAAAGAGCAAAAATGACCGAAAACGGCAAACTCACCGAAAGATTTCAGTATTTACAAGACTATGTTGATGGAAAATAAATAGTTTTGGACTTTGCCACGAATTTACTTCGTCTTTTCGAACTTTGATCTCTGTCACGAATTCCCACTAATTAATTGGTGTTAATTAGTGAAATTAGTGTTGAAAAAACAACCTTACTTTTCATTAGTTCAAACGTGATAATACTCATAAAATCCCTTAAGAAATCGTTTTCGTTAATAACTTATTAGTCGAACTATTGCGAGTTCATTTTTTATAAATGTATATTTATCAAATATTAGTAATTGTTTTTATCATAACGCTATTTATTAAGAATAGATTTAAGAATAAGAAAATAATTGCGCCCAAACTATTAATTAACTTTTAAACCAAAATTTATGAACTCAGAAAATGTTCAAACCAAATGGGGACAATTCATTCCCTTAGTTACCGTTTTTTTCTTTTGGGGATTTGTTGCTGCCAGCAATGATATCTTAATCCCAGTATTTAAAAAAGCTTTCGATTTGACTCAGGGTCAAAGCCAATTAGTTTCATTAGCATTTTATATTGCTTACACTGTAGGTTCCTTGATTTATATGGGAATTTCACTTTTGATGAAAGAAGATTTAGTGAATAAAATTGGTTATAAAAACGGATTGGCATTAGGTTTAGGAATTTCGGCTTTGGGAACATTATTGTTTTATCCAGCTGCAAATACAGGTTCATTTCCATTAATGTTATCTGGATTATTCATTGTAGCATTGGGATTTTCATTGCAACAAACGGTAGCAAATCCATTAGCGATTGCGCTTGGACCAATTTCTACTGGTTCTCAAAGACTAACATTGGCGGGTGGAATTAATAATTTTGGAACAACAATTGGACCCTTGGTAGTGAGTTTTGCTATTTTTGGTTCAAGTGCTGGTGCAAATACCGAAATGAGCATTGAAAGTGTTAAAATTCCATATTTAGTTTTAGGATTGGCTTTTTTATTGGTTGCCATTTTATTGAAATTTTCATCACTTCCAGACAAGCCAGTTGCAGTTGTTGAAGTAGAAAATGACACTAATTCTTCAAGAAGTTCGGCTTTGAAATACCCACAATTAATTATGGGAATGATTGCAATTTTCGTTTACGTAGGTGTTGAAGTTTCAACAGCAAGTAACCTTCCAGCCTACATGGAATCTAAATTAGGGTTTCTGACACAAGATATTGCACCTTATATTTCATTGTATTGGGCGAGTTTAATGATTGGGCGTTGGACAGGCGCAGTTGGTGCTTTTACCAATGATTTAAGCATTCAAAAAATATTAAAATTCATTGCTCCTTATTTGGCTTTCGGAGTATTTTTAATGGTAAATGCAATTGCAAAACACGACTTAACACCTTTTTATGTTTACGGTTTAATCATTTTAGTGTTAATAGCTGCCGATATTTTAAGCAAAGGAAATCCCGCAAGAATGTTGCTATTGTTCTCTTCTTTAGGAATTGTAGCGTTAATAGTTGGAATAACTACAACAGGAATGACAAGTGTTTATGCCTTTACAAGTGTAGGTTTATTTTGTAGTACTTTATGGCCGTGCATCTTTACGTTAGCAATCAGTGGATTAGGAAAAAACACCAGTCAAGGAAGTAGCTTCTTAATTATGATGATTATGGGTGGTGGAATTGTGAGCTGGTTACAAGGTTTTATTTCTGAAAGTATCGGTATTCAAAGCAGTTATATTGTAGGAGTTGTTTGTTTTGCTTATTTGGCTTTCTATGCTTGGAAAGTAAGTGGAATATTAAGAAGTCAAGGAATTGATTTTGACAAACCAGTTTCTGGCGGACATTAAATAAGAATTACTCAATTATATTAAAAGGATTTGTATTTTTTACAAATCCTTTTTACTTTTTAGTTTTTTTCTAAATGCATCACGAAATAATATTACCTCAATCAGTAAAGTTAAGTATTCTTTGAAATTGTAATATTTTATTTAATAAAACTTGAATTTTATAGGTAACAAAAAGACTTTTTAATCGTTTAGCAATGAAACGAAATTGTACAATGAAAAAAATTTATATTTTACACGCCTTTTTATTGGGTACCATTCTTAATCTATCTGCTCAAGAAAGCAACAAAAAAGCGGAAGAACTAAAAGAAGTTACGATTATTAAAAGCAAGAAAGCAATTGAGCAAAGAGCGGATCGTACCATTTTTGATTTTGCCAATCAACCAAGTTTGAATTCAGGATCTGTTTTAGAAGGGTTGAAAAAATTACCTGGTTTAATTGCTTCAGATATTGCGGGAATGATGTACCAAGGGAAGCAATTAGATGTATTTATGGACGGAAGACCTTTGAATATTTCTTCTAATGAATTGAATGGATTTCTTGAAGGTATGCCAGCCAATGCGATTGAAAAAATAGAAATAATTACGCAGCCCGGAGCTGAATTTCCAGCTACATCCGGAGGAGCAATTTTGAATATAATTACCAATAAAAACGCTAAGAATTTTCTAAGCGCTACTTACACAAATAGTGTTAACGTTACAAATTATGATAATTTAAGATGGAGAGTTAATAACAGTGTTTTGTTGAACGCCAAAAATAAATACTTTGGTTGGCAGTTGAATATGGGGCAAAACTACAGAGAAAGTGCCATTTGGGCCTCATTAAGAAAAGATGAAAATAGCGGTCAAACCATAATTACAAATACAGAAACTGACAGAACAGGAAGAAATAACTATATAAAATCGGCGTTGACCTTTGATTTAAAAAAAGATCGATTGTTACTGAATTACGATTTAAATCATAACAATAACGGAAATGCTACATTATCTAACGGACCTGGTTTTTCCACCCAAGATCAATCGGATTCTAAAGGATGGAGGCAAGATGCGGTGGCTACCTATCAAAAACGATTTGCGGACAAAACTAAAAAATTAGATTTTAGATTTAATTTCAATCGAAATCAAAATAATTTTTTATTTAATACGGCTGGTTCCATTTCGCCTGTATTGGAGAACTCATCTGATCAAAATTTGTATAACTTGAAGTTTGATTATTCCCAACCAATTGCTTTTTCTGAAGAGGGTAAATTGAGTTTTGGGAGTTTGTATGAAGTATTGAGTTTTCAAACCCAAAGTAGAGATGTAATTAATTTGGATTATGAAAGAAAAACTACCGCAGCTTATTTTGAATTCCAAACCAAGTTCAATAGTTTGAGTTTTATTCTTGGAGGTAGAGCTGAAGATTATAACATCACTGGAAAAACAAATACTACTGATTTGGCTCCTTTCAAACAGTTTCGTTTCTTCCCAAATGCAAGCGCACAGTATAATTTTAATAAGTCCATTTTCTTTAATTTAAATTATAATAAGAAGATTACCTTACCAAGTACATCTGCCTTAAATCCAAACAATACGACGTATCAAAATCAAAACGTGAGTACTATTGGAAATCCAAATTTGCAACCTACTATATATGATAATTATGAAGTGAAATTAAGCGCTTATGATTACGCTTTTATTGGATATTCATTAAGCTCTGCTAAGAATCAAGTCATACAAAGATTAAAGTTGAATTCAAATATAGTGGTTAATACCAATGAAAATGCTTCCGAAGTGAAAGTTCATAATTTTAATATTGGATTACCCATTCCGTACATGTTGTTTACCAAAGGCCTTGCCGAAACGATGAAAATGAATGTGAATCCGGATGAAATGAATTTTCTTTTTGTTTATGCTGGCTATCAATTACATCAAATTCCAACTATAGAAACCAAAGGATTTTGGGTTTATAATTTAATGTCGCAATTGGTATTGCCAAGTAAAATCAAGTTTGTTGCCAATTTCAGTTACATCACTGCCAAAGGAAATTACTATTATTTCATAGCAAATAAACCGTTTAACAACACTCTAGATTTGTCATTTTCTAAGAAATTTTTAAAGGACCAATTGTCCGTTTCAATAAATGTTGATGATGTATTTAATACCAACCAATCAGAGTTTTTGGCTTACAACACCCCTTTGTTGTCTAACAATAAGATGGATACGCGCCGTTTTGGATTTAGCATTAATTATAAGATTCCAACTAAGAATAAATTAGCCAAAGAAACCCCTATTTTATTGAACAACGATAAAAAAGAGGAGACGGGTATTATTGGGAATTAATCAATTAATAGAACGGAAACTGTTGGTGCTTTTACCAATAATATGAATTTGCAAAAAGCATTCAAATTCCTTGAAAACGGTTTGCGCTTTTCAAGTACAGGTTTGGTTTAATTACTTTAATATCCTATTTTTACTAAATAAAATTTTGTTTATGAAAAATATATTTTACTCCATTTTTCTTTTTTCAACATTCACTTTTGCGCAAAGCAACGACGAATTAAAGTTCAAAGCAATCTATAAATCGGCTTTAACCAACTCCAAATGTTACTCATGGTTAGATGATTTGTCTAATAAAATTGGTGCTCGATTATCTGGTTCTGAAGGTGCTCAAAAAGGAGTGGAATACACCAAAGCCCAATTGGAAACTCTTGGTTTAGACAAAGTCTATCTCCAAGAAGTGATGGTGCCAAAATGGGTTCGCGGCGAAAAAGAAGTCGCTTATATTTTGGATAATAAAACCAAAACAACTATTCCCGTGTGTGCTTTAGGAGGTTCAATAGCAACACCAAAAAACGGAATTTCAGCGGAAGTAATTGAAGTGCATTCCATCAAAGAAATAGCAGAATTAGGGATTGACAAAATCAAAGGAAAAATCGTGTTTTTCAACCGTCCGATGCAACCCGACAATATAGAAACTTTTACTTCTTATGGAGGTTGCGTAGATCAACGATTTGGAGGAGCCAAAGAAGCTTCTAAATTTGGAGCTGTAGCCACCATCGTTCGCTCTATGAATATGAGATTGGACGATTTTCCGCATACTGGTGCACAAAGTTATGGTGATATTCCAAAAGAAAACTATATTCCAACGGCTGCAATTAGTACCAATGGAGCGGAGTTATTAAGTAAATCGTTAAAATCAAATCCCAATTTAAAATTTTATTTAAAGCAATCCTGCCAACTTATGGAAGATGTCTTGTCGTATAATGTTATTGGTGAAATTACAGGAAGTGAGCACCCCGAAAAAATCATGGTTGTTGGAGGTCATTTAGATTCTTGGGATTTAGCCGACGGTTCTCAAGACGATGGAGCAGGAGTCGTGCAAAGTATGGAAGTTTTGAATATTTTTAAAAGCATTGGTTACAAACCTAAAAACACCATTCGTACAGTGCTTTTTATGAACGAAGAAAACGGTGGTCGTGGTGGAAAAAAATATGAAGAGCTGTCAAAAGCGAATAATGAAAATCATATTTTTGCTTTAGAAAGTGATTCAGGAGGATTTTCTCCACGTGGATTTTCGTTTGAAACGGATGAAGTTAATTTGGTTAAAATTCAAACTTGGAAAGGGCTTTTCGAACCGTATTTGATTCATAGTTTCACTAAAGGACATTCGGGTTCTGATATTGAACCGTTAACTTCTACAAAAATAATTAAAGCTGGATTACATCCAGATTCACAACGATATTTTGATTATCATCACGCAGCAAACGACAAATTTGACGCCGTTAATAAAAGAGAATTAGAATTGGGAGCTGCAACTATGGCCGCATTAATTTATTTAATTGACCAAAACGGAATCGATTAAAAAAAGTCTAATTTGGACATAAAAAAAGACCTGTAAGTTGAACTCACAGGTCTTTTCTAATTTTGGATTTTCTTATTTTATCAATTCGAAACTACGTTTCACAAAAGCCGTAAGTTCTTCTCCTTTTAATAAGTTTTGAGATAATTTAGCCAAATCTAATGCTTGTTTTACCAAACTTTCTTGTGCTGATTTATCCGTTGAATTTAAAATATTAGAAGCCAAATCAGAATTGGTATTTACCACCAAATTATACATTTCTGGCATATTTCCCATTCCAAACATTCCGCCACCGCCTGATTGACTCATTTCTTTCATTCTTCGCATAAATTCTGGTTGCGTGATAATAAATGGTGCTGCATTGCTGTCTAAAGCTTCCATTTGAACCGAATATTTTTGTTTCGGAACAAATCCTTCTAAAACGGTTTTTAAACTATCTTTTTCTTCGTCAGACAATTTAGAAATTGAAGTTTCTTCTTTCTTGATTAAATTGTCAATGTGATCTGAATCGACACGAACAAAAGTCATTGTGTTATTATCACCTTCAATTTTTTGAATTAAATGCGAGATAATTGGCGAATCAAGTAATAAAACTTCGTATCCTTTTTCTTTCGCAATTTCGATATAACTGTGTTGCGCTTCTTTATTTGAAGCATATAAAACTACTAATTTTCCGTCTTTATCGGTTTGATTTGCAGCTAATTTATCTTTTAATTCTTCTAATGTAAAATACGTGTCGTCAACTGTAGGATACAAAACAAATGCACCTGCTTTTTCATAGAATTTGTCTTCCGAAAGCATTCCATATTCTAAAACAATTTTGATATCATTCCATTTTTTTTCGAAATCTTCTCTGTTTTCAGTGAATAAAGATTTCAATTTATCAGCTACTTTTCGAGTAATATAATTGGAGATTTTCTTAACTGCTCCGTCAGATTGCAAACTTGAACGCGAAACATTCAATGGAATATCTGGCGAATCAATTACCCCTTTTAACATCGTTAAAAATTCAGGCACAATTCCTTCCACATTGTCAGTTACATAAACCTGATTTTGATACAATTGGATTTTGTCTTTTTGTATTTGTAAGTCAGAACCTAATTTTGGAAAGTATAAAATTCCAGTCAAATTGAACGGATAATCCACGTTTAAATGAATGTGAAATAACGGTTCTTCAAATTGCATTGGATAAACTTCTCTGTAGAAATTTTTATAATCTTCATCCGATAATTCCGTTGGTTGTTTGGTCCAAGCTGGATTTGGATTATTGATTATATTGTCCACTTCTACTTCAGTAAAAATATTGTCTTTGTCTTCAGATTCAACAAATTCGCCTTTTTTCTGTTCTATTTTTTCTGTTTTGGTTCCAAATTTAATTGGAATAGGCATAAATTTATTATACTTATTTAGCAATTCACGAATTTTAAAGTCTTCTAAAAACTCTAATGAATCTTCGGCAATGTGCAAAATAATTTCAGAACCGCGAGTCGTTTTATCGCTTGGTTCCAATGTAAATTCTGGACTTCCATCACACGTCCAATGTGCTGCTGGTTCGTCTTTGTATGATTTTGTTATAATTTCAACTTTGGAAGCAACCATAAAAGCAGAATAGAATCCCAGTCCAAAATGTCCGATAATTCCAGAATCTTTAGCAGAATCTTTGTATTTATCTAAAAATTCTTCCGCACCAGAAAATGCCAATTGATTGATATATTTTTCAACCTCATCAGAAGTCATACCAATTCCTTGGTCAATAATATGTAATTTTTTACCTTCTTTATCGATTTTCACTTCGATAATTGGATTTCCATATTCAACTTTTGCTTCGCCAATACTTGTTAAATGTTTTAATTTTAAAGTTGCATCGGTTCCGTTTGAAATTAGTTCCCGTAAAAATATTTCGTGGTCACTGTATAAAAACTTCTTAATTAAAGGGAAGATATTCTCTACCGAAACATTTATTTTTCCAGTTGTCATAAATTAAATTTTTAAGATTATTTCAAATACTACTCAAATAGAATACCAATTAAAACGAGAGTGACAAATTGTCGTAAAGAAACATTTGTTATGAAATTGCATTTATTTTACTTGTCCTATTTGTATATTTGTTGCATTACAAACCAATATAAATTAAAAAATGAAACAAACAGTCTTACTTGTATTCTTATGTGTTTTCTTATTTGGATGCAAAACCTCCTCAATTACCAATTCTAAATTAGACAAACATTCTCAAGTTGAAATTAAAGGAAATTGGACACTTTCAAATGTGATTTATCCAAGTTCGGAATACATCAAAATCAATTCTTTTCAAATTGCAGATTCAAAATGTTTTGAAGGAAGTACTTGGAAATTTATTTCTAATAATAACAAAGGCGAATTTATTTTAAACAAACCTTCTTGCACGGCTTTTAGTTCCCCAATAAATTGGTTTGTAAATGAAGAAGGGCAATTTATTTTAAAAATACTTAGTTCAGGTGAAAAGGCTAAAAAGGTAAGAGATGGTTTTATTTTGACCGTTGCAAACCAATCAGAATCACGCTTTCAATTGATTGATAAAGTCAATGTTGGCGGAACCATCATAGAAGTTGTATATCAATTCCAAAAAAATAATTAAAAAAAGAAACATGAAAAATAAAGCGGTACTTATCATAATAGTTTTGTTATTAATAAATCCAATTTTCACAAGTTGTGATGCTGTAAAAAACACAAATAAAACGCAACGAGGTGCAGGAATTGGGGCGTTAGCTGGCGGAATTCTTGGCGCTGTTATTGGAAATAACGTTGGAAAAGGCGGAAATGGTGCTTTAGGAGCAGTGCTTGGAGGAGTTATTGGCGGTGTTGCCGGTGGAGTTATTGGAAATAAAATGGACAAGCAGGCAAGAGAAATTGACAGCGCACTTCCAGGAGCTGAGGTCGTTCGAGTGGGTGAAGGAATTAAATTGGTTTTAAATGAAAATGCAGTTCGTTTTGACACTAATAAAGCTACTTTGACATCAACTGCAAAATTAAATTTAGACAAATTAATTCAGGTTTTCAGTAATTATCCAGATACTAATATTGTGATTTATGGCTATACAGACAGCACTGGATCGGCAGAATATAATTTAAAATTATCCGAAGAAAGAGCTACTTCTGTGAAAAATTATTTAGCCAATAAAGGATTGTCTTTTTCAAGATTTTCAATAATTGGTTTAGGAATTGCGGATCCAATTGCTTCAAATGAAACTAAAGAAGGTAGAATTCAAAATCGCCGAGTAGAATTTGCTATAACTGCCAATGAAAAAATGGTTCGTGACGCAAAAAATGAAGCGGGGAATTAATTGTAAGAAGCAGTAATATTATTTATTTCTAATAACAATTCGATTACGTGCTTAACATTAAAGTAATATTAAAATAACGTTTAAAATACAATTTGGTAGCATTGTTAATTAATTAGTAACATTCAGCAAATAGCACTTCTGTAATTTTGCATCTAATTAAATCTATACAATGAAAGCAATTGCTACGAAGTATTTTTACTTTTTTTTCATCCTACTAATCTCAAGTTCAATCTATTCTCAAACCTCAATTATTAAAGGGTCTGTGATTGAAGAAGCAACAGGTAAATCTATCCCAGGAGTTACTGTAAAAGTGATTAATACAAAATTGGCAACACAATCAGATGCCTCTGGAAATTTTATAATTAGAAATGTACCTGTTGGAAAACAAGAATTAGAATTTTCTGATTTTACGTTAGAAACTAAAATTATATCCGATGTTGAAACTATTAAAGGAGAAACTACTTCTTTAACCGTTTCAATGGCAGAGAAAAATAACAGTTTGAATGAAGTTGTTATAAAAAGAACAAAGATGAAAGCGGAATCGGTAGCTTCACTTTTATCGGTTCAAAAAAATAGTGCGAGAGTTTCTGATGGTATTTCTGCAGAATCAATAAAAAGAACTCCAGACAAAACCACTTCTGATGTTTTAAAAAGAATAAGTGGCGCGAGTGTTCAAGACAATAAATTTGTAATTATCCGTGGTTTGAATGACCGTTACAATACGACTTATTTAAATGGCGCTCCATTGCCAAGTACTGAGCCGGATAGAAAAGCATTTTCTTTTGATATTTTTCCAGCAAATATGATTGATAATTTGGTGATTTATAAAACTGCTACTCCGGATTTACCAGGAGAATTTGCAGGAGGAATTATTGAGATAAATACAAAAGCTACACCCGATA
Source organism: Bacteroidota bacterium (assembly GCA_947466955.1). Classification (GTDB taxonomy): domain Bacteria; phylum Bacteroidota; class Bacteroidia; order Flavobacteriales; family Flavobacteriaceae; genus Flavobacterium. Next base: position 2,716 of record CANIFM010000061.1, on the reverse strand, counting down.
AAAATTTTGAATCTCTTTCTATAGGTTCTGGATATAATACAATCACCACAGGGAAAAAGCAATTGTATGCCGCTGGAGGAAAATCAGATTGGATTGGAATTGATGACGGAACCAAAGCTTTGCCTGTTTCATTTCCAAGTGTTCAAAACTTTCAAGCATTACAAAATGCACATACTCAAAGTAGTTATTTAGAAATTGCTTCGTTGGCAAAATCGTACCAATCGGATTGGAATTTGTATGAAAAAAAGTTCAGTCCTAATACAAGTTTGCAATATACATTGGGTAGGTATTATAAAATTAATGATAGTCAAAGTTTAGGAATGTTAGCTTCGGTTACTTATAACAAAACCAATAATTATAACGAAACAAATAGAAGAACTTTCGAAAATGGACCAGGCCAATTGGGTTCAAATCAATTAGATCAAAACTATAGTGTTCAGACATTATTTGCGGCAATTGGGAATTTATCTTTAAAAATAGATTCAAATACTTCATTCAGTTTCAAGAATTTATACAGCATCACATCTGATAATAGAGTGATGGATAGAAATGGAAGTTTAACTCAAGAAAGTGATCCTTTATACATAAATACAACTTCGAGAATTTTTACCAATAACAAAATTTATACTGGGCAATTAAGTGGAGAACATTTTTTACCAGAAAGTAAAATAAAAATAAACTGGGTTGGTTCATATAGTGCAGTAAATAGAGAGATTCCAAGCGAAAGAAGGAATTCTTATTTATACATTAAATTTGATGATGGAACCATGACGCAACCAACGGCTAATTTTTCTACTAATTCTGTTGGAGCGGATTATCCAGGTTCGATTTATACGTCCCTTAATAAAGAAGATATTTTTAGCACAAAAATAGATTTGAGTAAGAAATTGAAATTCTCAGATGATTTTACCACTGAAATAAAAATTGGTGGAATTACCCAAACTCGATTTAGAAATTTTGCTGCAAGACAATTAGGCTATGTTCAGTTTAATGGAATTGTTGATGGAGTAAATTATGGAAACAATACATTTTTGTCGAGTATCTCAAATCAATCCAATGAAACTATTTTCAATGCTTCAAATATGGGAATTTTAGGAGTTCGTTCAAGTGGTTTAACCTTGTTTGATGGTACAAAAGGAAATGATTCTTATACCGCAAATTCAAAATTGGATGCTTTTTATGCAATGTTTGACAATTCAATTAAGAAATTAAGAATAGTGTGGGGTGCAAGATTTGAAAACTATTCGCAAAATTTAGAATCTAAATCAGATGCAGGCGTTCCAATTGCTGTTAATGATAGTCAATTTGATATCTTACCTTCTGTGAATTTTATTTATAGTTTGAACAAAAAACAGAACCTTAGATTAAGCGCTTCAAAAACCCTTAATCGTCCAGAATTTAGAGAGTTAGCACCTTTTTTGTTTTATGATTCTGCAACAAAATTCAATACTTCTGGTGATCCATCCTTGAAAATTGCAGAAATTATTAATGCAGATTTACGATATGAGGTTTATCCTGGGAAAGGGCAGTTATTTTCAGTATCTGCTTTTTATAAGCAATTTACAAATCCAATTGAATTACAAGCGCAAGCCAATAACTCCAATCAATATAAAAATGCAAAATCAGGAACAAATAGAGGTGTTGAAATTGAATACCGAATCTTAGCAAGTTCAATTTTTGGAACTGAAAACACTAAAATTCTTGAGGATTTAACGTTATATTCTAATCTAGCAATCATTCGTTCAAAAGTAGATATTGGAAATTTAGTAACATCTGCAACACTAACAGACATTCCGTTGCAAGGGCAGTCGCCTTATGTTTTTAACTCAGGGTTGCAATATTTGAATAAAGAATTAGGTTGGTCTGGTTCCGTAAATTTGAATAGAATTGGTGACAGAATTGCAATCCATGGAAACCAAACTCCTGGAGGCGCAACTCCTGCTTATTGGGAAAAAGGAAGAACATTTTTGGATTTACAACTAGCTAAAAGCTTTTTGAAAAATAAATTAGAATTAAAATTAAATGTTCAAAATGCACTTGCACAAGATTTGATTTTTTATCAAAATAACGAAACAATTACTGGTAATTCAGTTTCAGGACTTAATGCCTTTTTTAATTCTGTATTAACTGGGGATCCTCAAAATAAAAATGGGTATGATTCAAATACTGACGATCTTGTTTGGAGAACTAAATTTGGATCTACATTCTCGCTGTCTGTTAATTATTCTTTTTAAGAAAACAGAAAATAATTTCATTCAAGGCTAGAAAATATTCTAGCCTTTTTTTATTTCAAATTATTTGTTCTTAACAATTTAGAAACCTAAAGTTCTTGGTAAAATAACAAATTAGAAACCTTTTATTTAAATACCAATTATAATTTTGATGTATCAAACTTAAAACAATAACAATGAAAAAGTTCTACTTTTTATCAATGATTTTTTTAGTTGTAGCTTCTATGAATGCGCAACTAGTTTCCACCACCTACCGAGGTGCATTTGCTCCTGCTCCAGCAGCAATGTGGACAGACAATTGGACCAATTTTGATCCTCAAAATGCGGTTTATCCAACACCAAATGTTGATGTAACAACAAGTATCACAACAGATACACATTGGACAGCTGGGAACACGTATTATTTGAAATCTCAAATTTATGTAAAAAACAATGCTACTTTAACAATTGATGCAGGTGTTGTAATTCGTGCCGATCATACTGCT
>CANIFM010000060.1 GCA_947466955.1 Bacteroidota bacterium | reverse complement strand
TGGGAAGACAACTTTCAATCGGTGTTGGAATGTTTACAAGGGTTAATTCGTCAAGGGAAAATACGCAATATTGGTGTTTCCAATGAAACTCCGTGGGGATTAATGCGCTTTTTAGAAGAAAGTAAAAAACATAATTTACCAAGAATGGCGACCATCCAAAACCCATATTCTTTAGTAAATCGAAGTTTTGAAGTCGGTTTATCCGAAGTATGTCATCGGGAAAATGTCGGTTTATTGGCCTATTCCCCAATGGCTTTTGGCGTATTGTCAGGTAAATTTTTAAATGGAGCAACTCCTCCAAAAGCACGAATTAGTTTATTTCCACAATTTGCACGTTACAACGGAGAAAATACTAGAGAAGCAACCAAGAGATATAACGAAATTGCACTCGATTTTGGGCTTACATTAACTGAATTATCCTTGGCATTTGTAGCACATCAATCATTTGTAACCAGCACTATTATTGGCGCTACTACTATAAATCAATTAAAAGAGAATATCAATACAATTGATGTTTTCCTGAATGAAAATATCCTTTTAGAAATTGATAAAATCCAAAGTATATTTCCAAATCCAGCACCTTAAAGGATTCTCAATTTTTAATATGGCAGTTGGAGCAATTATTTGGGCGTGCACTCGTTTAAAACGTTTGAGGCACGAAAATAGCTGTGCTAAACTCGGTAGGGATTACTTTGCCGATATTCTTTTGTATCCAAATCCAAAATCATCAAAGGCTTAATAAGTGCAGCTCCCATATCAAGATTCCAAACGTTTGGCATTTGAATAGGAATAGTTTCATTAATCCCTTTTTTACTATCGCTAATTACTAAAAGTCATTAATTATATTCTTTTAGGTTATAATTAATGACTCAAAGAGTATAATTATAGTCTTTGAGTCATTAATTATAATGTTTCAATGATTAGCAATAGCCTAAAAGAGATTAATTATAGCTGTATTTGTTATACTTAATCTCTTTTAGCTATTAATCCTTAAATTGTAGTGTGAAATAAAGCAGTCATACTAATAAAAAGATATGTCTAGTTATTTTAGCTCCTCTTCACAATCCCCACCATTGCCTGCTCCGAAGGTATTACCACCAAATCAGCAATGTTCACATGATATGGTCTTGAAACTACAAAATGGATAATATCGGCTAAATCTTCCGCTTGTAAAAGCGAAAAACCTACATAAACTTTTGCTGCTTTTTCTGAATTTCTCAGGTAAATTAAAGTGGATTTTTTGGTAACACTCGCCTTTTCAAGAATTTGATGTGGGCGCACAATCCTCTGTGAATGTCTCTGATGTCAAGTATTCATTTCAATACAATTTCAACTACAAAAGTAACGAAAACTTTAACATTTTTTGAGTTAAATCCGTACTGCCTAAAAAACCAATCGAGGTAGTTTTACAAAGTAATATTACAAGTACAAGGAATTCCAAAATTTTTAACAAAAATCGTAATGCATTGTTTTTCAATGTTGTTACACAGAAAACTATTGTCTCATTTTATTACTTAAAATTATGAAAAATTCAAATCAAAACAATTTGCCAACGTTGCAAATCATCAGAATTAAAAAAATCCTTTTTATTGCTTTAGTTAGTTTCGTATTGACTACATTAGCTTCGTGTACGGCAGAGGAAGTACCAACAACCAAACCTGTTAAAAACCAAGTGTCATTGGCGAAGGACGGGGATATTATTCTGCCGACAAATGGAACAGGAACAAAACCATAGCAATCTTATACAAATTAATTAATGTCATAAAGAGTTGCAGTAACAAAAATATTTATCTAATATTTGTAACTGCAACTCTTTTTATCCAACATAAATTCTAAAACTAAATACTTTTGAAAAATATATTTTTATTATTAATTAGCTGCCTTTTTATTTGGGGTTGTCAACAAAAAACAAATCAAGCTGAAAGTAATTTTGATAGCTCTTTTAATAGAAAAGATAGTTTAGATGTTTTATATTTCAATTTATCAAATAAAAAATACGATACCATAATTCGAGGTCAATTATCTGATATTGCAGAAAAATATAGAATAAATTTATCTTATGAAAAATTTTTTAAAATTTCAAAAATTATTGAAAGTAAGTCAGCCTTTATTAAAGACACTTTCGGGATTTTAAAAGGGAAATCTAATATTGGATTATATTATTATGAAAAGGTTACTTTAGATAGTGCTTATTTGTTTGTTTGTAGTTCAGAAAAGATTTCCAATAAAAACAAACACAAATTATTTTTAGGGAGTATTCTTCGGATAAAAGCAAATATTCTTTGGTGCCATAAAGATTACTCAGGAGCAGAAGCAACTGCAATTCAGGCTTTAAAAATTGCTTCTCAAAAAAAATATGTTGAGGATATAATTGGTTGTTATATGACTATTGGTAATTGTCTCGAAGGAATGAATAATTACGAAAAAGCTTTGGACTATTACAACAAAGCAATTCTTAAAATAGAAGCTTTAGAAAAACCACAACAAAATTCAGAATTAAAAAATCAAACACATAATTACATTGCTCGAATATACCAAAAACAAAATTTGCATCAAAAAGCGATTTCTTATTTAGAGGATAGTGTAAATTTTGACAAATTAAAAAAATCGGATTTAAGAACCTATTCCTCAATAATCAATACAATTGCCTATTCCAAATTCAAATTAAATAATCCAAAAGCCTTGCCACTTTTCAAAGAGGTTTTACAAATTTCAGAAAGCACAAAAATTGCACCGACACAAGTAGAAGCAAACACCCATTTGGGTGAATATTATTTATCCAAAAACGACACGTTAAGCGCCAAAAGCTATTTTAATATTGCGCAAAAACTGGCACACCAAAATCAAATTTTTGAGGATGAATTAAAAATTTTAAGGTTTTTGGCACTTGCCAATCCTAAAAAAAACACTTATTATTCTAATCGATTCATTCAGTTAAACGATAGTCTTCAAAGCGTAGAACGTGCCACTAGAGATAAATTTGCAAGAATTGAATTTGAAACAGACGAAGTAACTTCAAATAATAAAGTAGTTCAAGCAGAAAACAGCAAACTTTCACGACGAGTACTATTTATTGCATCATTCTCTTTGCTTTTCTTGTTTGTGATTTTTCTTTGGATAAGAATGAATGCACAAAAAAACAAAGCACGCGAATTGCTATTAAAACAAGAACAACAAAAAGCAAACGAGGTTATTTATCAGTTGATGCTTGACCAACAACAGAAAATTGAAGAGGGAAAGAATATCGAAAAACTAAGAATATCTCAAGAATTGCACGATGGCGTTATGGGTAAATTATCGAGTATTAGGTTAAACCTATATGTTTTGAACAAAAAAACAGATGAGGAAACCATAAAAAAATGTTTGGAATACATTAAAGAAATACAAAACATTGAAAAGGAAATTAGAAAAATTGCACACGATTTGAATCGGAATTTATTTTCCTCTGATGTTGATTTTATTGCTATTGTAGAAAATATTTTCACAGCCATAAAAAATCATTCCAACATAGATTTTGATTTAAAAACTGGCGAAAACATCGATTGGAGCACGGTTAGTACTGCCATCAAAATCAATATTTATAGAATTATCCAAGAAGCACTGCAAAACATTGATAAATATGCGGCTGCAAATAATGTTGCTATTCGTATGGACAAAAAAGATGCTACTTTAATAATTAGTATTGCAGATGATGGCGTAGGATTTAATACAAAGAATAGTAAAAATGGAATTGGGTTGCAAAATATGCAAAAAAGAGCGGAAGAATGTAACGGCACTTTTCATATCGTTTCGACACCAAAAACAGGAACAAAAATAAGTTTGTTAATCCCGATTTAGTTCTCTACTTTCACAGAGAACAAATTCGGAATATATATGCCTGTAAAAATTTTAATGGTTGACGATCATCCTCTTCAAATTGAAGGGTACAAATCTATTTTGCAGTACAACACAGACGGACTTGAAATTGAAACAACCGTTTGTCATAACTGTGAAGAAGCATATACAATTATTGCAAACACGAAAGCCCCTTTGCATTTTGACGTGGTTTTTTTAGACCGAAGTTTACCCCCATATCCTGACAAAAAAATATATTCTGGCGAAGACTTGGCACTTTTAGCACGAGAACATTCCCCAAAAAGCAAAATTATGATGCTGACTTCGCACGCAGAAGCATTTGTAATTTATGATTTAGTTCAAAAAGTGCGTCCTGATGGACTGTTAATAAAAAGTGATTTCGATGGCGACGAATTGTTAGTTGCTTTTAGTGCTGTATTGAATGGCACCGTATATTATTCGCAAACCGTGAAAGACAGTATTAAAGAATTATTGGCGCTAGAAAGTTATTTAGACGCCATCAACAGGCAAATAATAGTTTTATTAGGACAGGGTTTAAAAAACAGAACTATCGCGTTGCAACTGAACCTGTCCGACAGTGCTATTGAAAAAAGAAAATCAAAATTGAAAGAGGTCTTTCTTATTAGCAAAGGCACCGATGAAGAATTGGTCCAGCAAGCCCGCAAATTGGGGTTTATATAACTTTAACATTTTTTACGGCAAAGCCGTACTTTCACTTTTTAGGGTTGTTGTAGTTTTGACTTAACAAATTACTCGAGATTTATTTGTCAAATTACTATTAAAAAACTTGGAATAGTTCTGGGTTTAAAACTTTAAAAATTATTTATTATGAAAAAATTAGTATTCGGCTTAATCGCCACAGTTATGTTTGGGTTTGTTGGAAGTGCGCAAACAAAAACAGATTTTGAAGGAAGTATAAAAGAATTAGGTCTAAATCCAGTTTCTTCCACCGTACTAGGAAAAATTAAAATTACAATTTCATGGGAAGCTGGTAGATGGTGTTTTAAAGATGATCCAGGATGTAAGGGGAGTGTTGTTTTAAAAACAGCTCCTAAAAAAAATGGGAAATTTGACTTGTCTTGGAACAACGTTGAACCTAGTGATTTTAAAATGCCAAATGCCAAATTATTTGGACCCGAAACAAATGGAACTAAATATTATATTTTCATTCCACAGCAAACATTAGTATTAAATAAAGAAACAAAAGAATATGAAGCAGTTGTAGAGTTTTACTCTAAATAAAAATTTTTCACAAACCGATTGATAATTACATTTCAGTCGGTTTGTATTATTAATAATCCACATACTTATAGAACCATGAAAAAAACATTCCTTACATTATCTGTATTTTTTAATATATTAATTATTGGTGGTTCAATTTACTTGTTATTAAGTTCCAGTTTTTCGGCGAATATTGAAAGTGAAAACTCAACGGAATTAAACAAAAACTATGACAGTATAAACAAAATAAATAAAGTAAAATTAACAGAAATCTCTCCAAATGAATTTCATAAAAAAATCGAAAAACTTTCTAAAAACAAAACATCTGTAGTGATTTTTTGGGCTAGTTGGTGCAGGTATTGTCCCGAACTGATTACTGTTATAAATAAAATAAAATCAGACAATGAATATGATTTTAATTTAGTCATGGTTTCTATTGACAAACCAAATGATCATGGCAAAAAAGCAGTATTAAAAAAAATTGGCTATTTGGATCTAAAAGGGGAACAGTTTATCACAAATACTAACGATTATTTGGACATTTCAAATTCAAAAGTTATTTATAAGTATTTGATTGACAAAACTGCATTTGACAAAAACCCCGGTTTTCCTCACATTCAAATAGTTCAAGATAATAAAATTGTTTATGAAGACTCAGGTTATGATAATGTTTACGGTTTGTCAAAATATATTGATTACTTAAAAAAATAAACTTAACCCATGAAAAACCTACTTTTTTCAATTATTCTTCTAGTTTCTTTAACCAGTTGTAAAGCTGTTTTAAAAACCTATAATCACATTAAATCTCCAAATTTAGAGACCGAAAGCTCTATTAAAAAATATTTATTAAGAAACAAAATAGATACTTCAAATGTATATGTTTATAAAGATCTAAATTCATTTGTAAAGGCATCAAAAATGGGATTATTAGTGATTCCCGATATTATTATTTTTAATAAAGAAGGAAATAAAGTAAAATATAAGGAAGATGGAATTGCGTGCAATGCAAAAGCGGGTAGTTTTATAGCTGAATTAAGCACCTTTTCTAATTTTCCGTCAGACGATACAAAAAAAATAGATGATTTTGTTAAATTAATAGACAATCCAAAACAAACAAATTTCACAAGTGCAGAAATAAATGTTTTTATTAATTGGACAATTTATGTTGGAAGACTCAATAAAGTGAAAGCATTTGATTGGATTAAGTTAATAGAAATTGCCAAACAAAAAGGAATTAATATCAATTATTACCTTTTAAATTGTGATTTTCAAAAAAGCTGGAACCTTACTAGCGAGAATCAAGAAGCTCTTGGAATTAAAAAGAGTAAAGAATGATTAATTGCTAACGGGACACTTGAAATTACGACCGATGCAGATTTTAAGTATACTGATGATAAAGTAGATTACGTTTTCAAAGCAGGAAAATATGTAGTAAATGCAGATGGTAATATTTACATTCCAAATGCAAAATTTATAAAATAACTAATTAAGGGCTCTATTAATATTATCTTAGAGCCCTTTAAAATTTACAATTTTCTAAAATTATTATTAAAGATGAAAAAAATATTTAGCTTTTTTTGCGGATTAATTGTTGGTTTGATATTATTATTTGGGATAATCTTTTTTTTAACTTATTAATTATTTTATGAATAAATTATTTTTTAAATATGGACTTTACAGCGGATTGGGTTTGTCTATAATAATAGGATTATCATTTTATCTTCTTTTTTTAAAGACCCCAACGATAGAATTATCTAAAATTAATTTTACGGATATTAATGGAAATTTAATTGATCAAAAGATGCTATTAGAGAAACCATTAGTAATAAACTACTGGGCTACTTGGTGTAAACCTTGTATTGAAGAAATGCCAGCTTTTGAAACACTCAGCAAAAAATATAAAGGACAAATTACCTTTTTATTTGTAACTGATGAAGAACAATCTGAAATTATAAATTTTAGCAAACGAAAAAAATTTAATTTGTTTTTTGCCAAGAGTAGCGAAAATCTTTCTAAAATAGGAATAAATGTTAGACCCACAACTTATTTTTATAAAAAATCAGGTGGTTTAATGGTTACTGTTGTAGGTGGTTTAAAAAAACAAGAACTTGAAAAGATTCTAAAGGAATTATCATTAGAATGAATTTTAAAAATAAAAAAAGAGGCTATTGTATAAAATGAAAGCCTCTTTTAAAAACTAATAATCAACAAAAACAAAACATGAAAAAAATTACAATCATAAGTTTAAGTGCTATAACATTAATAATTATTCTTATTTTTCAATTTGGAATTCAAATTGGAAATGTACGAATTGGAAAACAAGTTGATTTAAAAACGAAACAAAACACAAATGTTGAACAAAGTAAATTTTATGCAACAAATTATTCTAAAAATGAATTAACGGTTCTGAATTTATGGGCTACTTGGTGCCAACCATGTATTGAGGAAATGCCTTTATTAAATGAAGTGAAATCAAAATATTCAAAAGAAAAAATTAATTTTATTTCTATATCTGTTGATAACGACTCTATTAAATTAGTAAATTTTAACAACAAGGGTAAATTTAAATTTAAAGATATTACAATAGAAAATTTAAAATATAGAAACGCAATTTTAAATACTCTTGAAAATAGAACACCTGATAAATGGATTAGTTCCTACTCTGTACCTGTAACCTATTTTATAAAAAATAAAAAAGTATTAAAAAAAGTTGAAGGAACTATTGAAAAAAAAGAACTTATTGATATTATTGAAAAATATAAATGAGTTTTAATTAAACCGTTTTAAAATAATTATTTATTGAAATCATTCAATTATAAAAGTGTTCCAACTTTATATATAATAAATCCTAAAAATAAAATTGCTTTTCAAATAATTGAGATAATCAATTGGAATTCAACTTTAATGCACCAACTAATAGAACCGTTAAAAAAATAAATCAAATAAATATGGAAAATTCATTATATATCGCTTTACCTCTATTCTTAATAATAACCTTCCTATTTGTTATTTATAAAATTTTTAAAAACACGAAGTTTACCACAACAGAAAAAATCCTTTGGATTATTGTTTGTTTTACAATGCCGTTTATAGGAATACTGCTTTGTTACCTAAGTAGCAAAAAAACTAATTAATACCTAACCCAACTCGCATCTAAAAACCTAAATTTATCTATAAAAACGACAGCTAATACCTGTCGTTTTTTTTGTTTTCAACTTCCCAAACTTTAACATTTTTTACGGCAAAACCGTACTGCTATACTTTGTTGCCAAAGTACCTTTATAGAAATATAAATCAAATGATAGTAGTATGAAAAAAAAAGTAATGGGGGTGGCAATCTTCTTGATGTCGCTAGTTTCAACAGCCCAAACCACAATTAAAAAATTACAAATAGACATTCGAGGTAGAGACTGCATTGGCGGTTCTGGTCTTTGTTCTGTTTCATCCACAACTTCTAAAACACAATCCAATATGAGTAATTTTACAATAAAAAAACAAACCGATACCTCAATGATCATCGAAATAGTAACTACAAAACTTACTATTGAAGAGCAAATCCAATTTTTTGGTAAAGAATATTCTAAATTAAATACCAAAGAAGAATTGCTTTTTATTCAAGATAGCGACTTCATTTTTGATTTCAACACCCTGCTTTATTTTGAGCTTGACACCAGGTACCGCTTACTAAAAAAAGGATCCTATCCATTAGAAATCGTTAATGACACCGTTCAGGTTCACATTACGCTTTCGCCTTATATTTAATGTAAAATTTTAAGACCATGAAAAAAGCAATATACGCAGCCATCTTATTTTTTGTTTTTGTTAATTCAAATGCTTTTGCAAATAGTGATCCGAAAAATCCGAATGCTGTTATTGCTGAAATGATTTTAGAAATAGAAACCATTACACATAAATTTGAAGGGCTTATAGATAGTAAACAACAAGAATTGAATCAGATAAACACGGATTTGAAAATTGCAGTTAGCACAGAACAAAAAGTAGATTTACTATTGGAAAAAGTCAGGGTTACATCAGAAATTAGAAACTTACTTAAAGAAACTTATGGCGAGATTTCAAAAATTAGGTATCTGAAAGGACTTCAAATAATTAAGATTTTATATGAAAAAATATTGAGTTTAGACCATCATTTTGCGTCTGTGCGAACATTGAACGAAATCAATAAAATATCAAATCCTAATCAATATCCAGAATTTACAAAGATGAAAGAAACAATGGTGGCAAAGCGTGACAAAAAAGCTGCTTTTGATTTAACTGCTGTTTTGGGAACAAATCCTATCGTTTCTGTGGTTCAAACATTTACAAATATGATAAGTTCAAGTTTATCAAAAGATGAAAAAGATAAGGAATTGGCAAATGTAGATTGCATTTTAGATTTTACGCTTAGGATGCAAAATGATTTGAATACTATTTATTTTGAAACGGCATTTCTTCAAAAGAGTAATGATAAAATGAAAGAAGATATTGAATTACTGTTCAAAGATTATACAAAGCCAATTGGTTATGTTGAAACTTTGGAAAAGTGCAGAACAACTGACAATTGGGAAACGGTTACTCAAAACATGGAGGACTATCTTACGAAGATGAAAGTTGCCACGGGAACATCACAACATAAAATGCAAATAAATATTGAATTTCCAATAGATAGATTACTACAATTTATTACACAGTACAATAATTTTATAGATCAGGGAGGAAAGTTTTATGAAAAATTCAAGATTATTCTCAACAGTTATGAAAACGAAAAACAATGTGACTCTAAACTCCCCATAGAATATAAAAAACTGAAATCAGACATTGATGTAGCCATACAAAAATTCAATGTTGCCTATAGACCCGTTGAAGTAAATGGGACTAAAATGAAAGAAATTTTATATGGCTTAAATGAGTTTGAATGAACTTTAATTGCCTTTTAAACAAGCATTAAACGCAGCACTATTTTATTACTAATTTTTTTTTAATCTTTAATACATTTAAATTATGAGTACCCAAAACCAACTTAGCATTTTGATTCCTACAACGGTTATCGATGAAGTAATGTTAAAACTACAAGAATGCAAAACCAGTTTAGCGCCCTATTTGCAGGGGCTTACCACAGAGGAGCGCAAGTCGCTTTTCAAGATGGGAAACAAAACGGTTGCCAATGTTCAAAAAACAAAATCCTACGTGGATACAAACCCCGAGTTTGTGCCAGGATATATGGACAAAACAGAGTTTTTGAAGGACGAAGCCGTGGTAAGTCTGTTGAGCCCAATTTCAAATTTAGCCCTGCAACTAGCCACCGATGTTGACGATACCGTTATGCTTGCAGGAAGTGAAGCACTACAAGCGGCAATGCTGTATTATGGTCAAGTAAAAGAAGCAAACAGCAGAGGAATTCCAACGGCAAGACCCATTTATGAAGATTTGAGCCAGCGTTTTTCTAAAAGAACAAGAAGGTAATTCTTTTTTAGGCTGAAAATCAGCAAAGGCAGTTGTTAATTTTACCCCAAACACAAAGATTAACATAAAATAATCTGAGTGTTTGGGGTATTTTTTTTATTTGCCAAATGTGCAGAATAGATTCGCAAGAATTAATTTTGTTTCATTAATTACTTTTTTACTATCGCTAATTACTAAAAGTCATTAATTATATTCTTTTAGGTTATAATTAATGCCTCAAAGAGTATAATTATAGTCTTTTAGTCATTAATTATAGTGTTACAATGATTAACAATAGCCTAAAAGAGAGTAATTATAGCTGTATTTGCTATACTTAATCTCTTTTAGCTATTAATCCTTAAAGTGAAGAATGAAATACCAATGAAAGTTCATAATTCGTTTGATTTACAGTGTTTTTATAAATTTAAAATCCCCAAACTTTAACATTTTTTACGGCAAAACCGTACTTTCACTTTTTAGGGTTGTTGTAGTTTTGACTTAACAAATTACTCGAGATTTATTTGTCAAATTACTATTAAAAAACTTAGAATAGTTCTGGGTTTAAAACTTTAAAAATTATTTATTATGAAAAAATAAAATGTATTAAATTAAAAAATATCTTACTTGTTTTCAAAGGCAAAAAACAAGTACGATTCATAATTACAACCTCAAAAAGCAAATCAGTTAACAATTTTTATGAAATTAATAAAGGCAGAAGAAATTATTTTTCATTTTTTCATTTTTAGTATATTAACAATCGTTGGTATTCAAACTCACGAAATTAGTCACTATATTGTAGCAGACATACTGAAATTTAAGCCTTTGCTACATCATAGCAGTGTTTCTTTTCAATTTATAGAAATGAAAAACAATAAAGATTATCAATTTAATGAATTACTCATTATTATTGCGGGTCCTTTGCAAACAATTTTTACAGGAATTTTTGGATTTATAATGCTTAGTTATAGACGGCAATATAGACTTGAAAGCAAATTTACCAAATTAGATTGGTTTGCCGTATTTTTAACTTTATTCTTGTTAAGACAAGTGTTTAACTTAATGACTTCTTTAATAAAATCAGTTAAAATTAGTGGGGTATATTTTGGTGGAGATGAAGCAAAAATTTCAGAAAAATTAGGAATATTCCATGGAACTTTTGGTATTATAACAGGAACAACTGCATTGATTATTTGTAGTATAACATTCTTTTATTTTATTCCAAAAACTAAAAGGCTTAACCTGATTTTAGGAGCAACTTTTGGCTCTATCATATCCTATTACTTATGGTCATTTTATATTGGAGAGATTGTATTGCCATAATTAAATAAATAAAAATTAAATAAAATGAAAAATATTAAAACAAACATAACGCTTTTTTTATCATTATTGTCAATCTTGTTTATTACAACAAGTTATAGTCAAGTTGCATCTAAAAAACCTTTATCTGCAGGACCGACCGAATGTGCTAAAACCGCAGCAGTAAAAGAAGCAAAAGAAAGAGGAATTGCCTTTTTAACAAATGATGAAATTCTTTATAGCATAAGAGATAAAACTCTTAATTCAACAGTAAAAGGGAAAAAATATGTAGAAGACTATTACTACATAAGCAACGTTGAAAAAGATTATTCTAAATTAGAAACCGCAACTTTACTAGAAATGGTAAGGGTTATGAGCTCAATTTATTCTGCAAATGACAATTATAATAATTCTACATTTAAAGGAATTATAATTGACACAGAAACAGGGTCGTCAATCATGAATGTTTTGAAAAATTATAAACTTTTAAGTTCTGATTCGAAATATTTGTTAATTATTGATAATTTGATTTCAGATTTAAAATTCATAACTAATAGAGAAAAAACCGAAGTTTTATCTTTTATGAATAAGTAAATTAGTTTAACTGCTTAAAATTTTAGCAGTTTGATAAAAAATGTTCAAAAAACTTATACTTTTATTATTTATTTATCCAACACTTTTGTATTCACAATCTGACGTTGAGAAAGTTTTAAAAGGCGGAGAAATATTGGTAAATGGATTGTCATTCTTTAAAGGGAATAAATCATCTTCTAGCTCAAAAACAATTGAAAGTCTTTGCGTAAAGAATAAACTTGCAGATAAGATTACTTTCAAAATTGTAGGTCAAGACGAGGATGGAACTGATCTGAAAAAAGAATTAGTAATCCAAAAAGACGGTAAAGAATGTTTTTTGGAACTTCCAAAAGGCATTTATACATACGAAATTATACTGTCCAACAAAGAAGTGTTCAAAAAAGGAGAATATAAGATTGACGATGAGATTACCATAACGGTAAAACAAGAATAAGAAAAGGAAGTAGCTTGTAGATCAAAACAAACTACTTCCTTTTTTTCTTCCAAAAACTAATTATATAACCATTTCACTGATTATTATAAATTTGTGAAAAAAATCAATTCCTCTTCACAATCCC
>CANIFM010000059.1 GCA_947466955.1 Bacteroidota bacterium | reverse complement strand
GTTAGCATCACGCCATATTTTGATTTTGCTACCTTTGGCGTCATCGCTTTCTGAATGGTATCTAAGTATTTGATAGTGGCATCATTTATTTCCGACAAAGCTATATATGGTGCGACTTCATAGTCATTATTGGTAAATGCAAAGTTGATTGCATATAGGTATTTCCGTTTCAAAATAGCATTTGATTTGGTTTCAATTCCTGCTAATAAATCGGATTGGTTGTTTTTTATAGCATTGATTTTTTCAACCGTAAGATCTAACTGTTGCTCACTAAATCGAGCATTAATTTTCTTGTAACTTTCGTACAATTCATTGTTTTTGGAACCTGTAATTTTAGCTTTTGCGTAAAACAATTCCAAATCGGTATCGATATTGATTTTTCCTGGCTCGGCAAAAAACATCAAACTATTATCTTCAGATTTGCTCGTTCCTCGATTCAAAAACAAGTACAACATTTCTGGAGAGTTCAAATTTATATTGCTTTCAAATCCCGATTTCCCATCAATTTTTATACTGTCTATAGTGATATACGTGCTATCGCCCATTTTCTTTAAATATAAAGTTCCTTTTTGTAAACCTTTAATATTTCCAGTAATTTGTAAGTTGGTTTCTTCTTTTTTACTACAAGAAGCGATTAGAAATAGAGAAATAAGCGCAACAATTGAATTTTTCATAGTTTTTTATTTGAACGCAAAATAAAGAAATTATCTTCAAAATATGGCAATTCCCAAGATTTATTATGCTTTTTATTTTATGGTTGGGTTTTGGTTTATACTCTCTTCAAGTATATTTTTTTGAAGATATGCATCGTTTTTTTTTGCCACAGATTTTAAAGATTTTCACAGATTTCTTTACAAAAAGATTTGTGATAATCTGTGAAATCTGTGTTTCCCTTTTCAAATCGATTGACTTATTCAACTTATTTACACAAAAAAAATTTGTGAAATCTGTGTTTCCCTTTTCAAATCGATTGACTTATTCAACTTATTTACACAAAAATATTTGTGATAATTTGTGAAATCTGTGTTTACCTTTTTCAAATCGATTGATTCGTTCCAAGTTTTTAAATCTCAATAACAAAAAAAAACTCCTGAATTTTAGGAGTTTTAATCTAATCAAATTTATTCTTTATATAATATTTTCCATCTAAGTCTTCGTCGAATTCATCAATTTTGATAGGTTTTGGTTTTGGTTTGGCAGCATTTGCCTTCTTTTTCCAAATCTCAAATTTGTCAGCAGGAAGTTTCTTTTTCATAATTTCAAGAACTTCTTTTTCTCCCAATCCGAATTCCTTTTTGATTATTTCAAAAGGATTTCGTTCTTCTAATGCAAGGGTTATCAATTTTTCGTTTTGAGCCCAAGTTAATTCAATGTTTTTACTCTTTTTCATTATTCGAAAATAAATTCAATGTAGGTTTTAGTTAATACTTAATTTTATACTTCAATATTAATAAAAAAAACAATAGCTTTCTAAGTTGAGGTTACTTTTTTTTCTTTTTTATTGTTTTTCAAGTAATTGTGCTTTTTGGAAAGCTATTGTTTAGTTTTTTTAGAGAGCAATTTACACAATACTTCGAAATGTCAAATTAATTCTTGAACCAATTGGCTTTGCCGTTTTTGGGATTTGATGTTTCCAAAAATGTTGCGTCGTGCCTTTCATAACAAGCAAACTTCCGTGTTCCAAAAGTATTTTCAACTTCAGATTTTTGTCATTGTTATGTTGTAAATGAAAATACCGATCGGCACCAAAACTCAACGATGCGATTACTGGATTTGTTCCCAATTCCTTTTCGTTATCGGAGTGCCAGCCATTGCTATCTTTTCCATCGCGGTACAAATTCAGTAAAACGGTTGTAAATTCAGTTGCCGAAACTGCTTCTGCTTTTAGTTTTAGATTTTGCAAAATTGGATTCCAAGAAAGGGGTTGCATTTTTATATTAGAATAGGAATACGATTTCCCTTCATTTCCGTAAAGTGCCGTTAAACGTGGTTGTGCGTGCACTTTTCCAAATACCTTAATGTCGTCTTGCTGCCAAGGAATCGTCAAAAGTAATTCTTGAAATAGCAAATCTGACTCTTCCGTATCAAAAAAATGAGGATAATAAATGATTTCTGCATCCGGAACATTGAAATAAATGGGTTCAGATGAATTTTCAAATAGCGATTTCAATGGCTTTCTATAATTAAATTGAAGTCTAAAATTACACTTTATTTTTGAATTTATCCCAATTCATATTCATCAAAACAATCGCTAAAACAATCAAAATAATGCCAATCCATTGTACTAAGACGACTTGTTCGTGCAATAAAAAATACGCCATCATCACCGAAACTGGTAGTTCCAATGCCGAAACAATGCTTCCCAAACCAATTCCCGTCAATGGAAATCCTGCGTTCATTAACATTGGCGGAATTATCGTCCCAAACAAGGACAAAACGATTCCCCATTTCATAAAAATCTCGAAATTAAAAGGCGTGTTTTGTGTCGCTATTGCAAATGAAAACACGATTACCGCACCACCAAGTAGCATAAACAAACTTCTTTGTGCCGATGAAATTCCAGTCGCCACGCGGTTTGCGGTGAACATTGTGGTTGTAAATGACGCTGCCGCCAACATTCCCCACACTATTCCGTGCCAATCCAATTGTACGTCGTTTTTAAAAATATTTGTCGCCAATAATGTTCCTACAAGTACTATAAATACTGAAATAATTTTCAATTTAGAAGGTGCTTTTTTGTCTAAAATCATTTCTATCAAAACGCCCATCCAAACCGTTTGCATCAACAAAATTATCGCAATCGAAACAGGAATATATTTTACCGCCAAATAGTAAAAAACGCTTGTCATTCCTAACGAACTTCCCGCAAGCATCAATTGAAAAATGTTTCTTTTTGAAGCATTTATAACCGAAGTTCCTTTTTTGATTTTTTGGAATAAATTAATCAATAGAATTCCTAAGATTCCATACACGAATTGCGAAGTGGTGACTTCGGCAGTTGTGAACCCTTCATCATACGCCAATCTCACGAAAGTGGCTAACATTCCGTAACTTGTAGCGCCTAATCCAACCAAAACAACCCCTTTTAACACTCTATTTCCAAACATATTTTCAATTTTAATCAGCCGACAAATATAGCGTTAAGTTCTTCAGGTACCACAAATTTATTTCTTTTTATCTGCCAAATCACTCAAATGCAATCGTAAGGCATTTACAGAAATACTAATTTCCCAAAAAGATACTGCCAATGAAATTAAGAGACTTAGTAAGCTCATTCCGAAAAGATAAATCCCAGCTATTTGTTGTTCTAGAAAAAGTAAAAGCATAGCAAAAACCGATAAAAACAAACTCAAAACTCCAAACATTTGCATATAGCGAATGAGTGTAATTCGTAAGTTCAAGTTTTTAATTTCCAATAAAATACTTTTGTTTTCAGCCTCATCGTACTTCTTTTTGAGGCTACGAACAATCGTTGCAATCGTTAAAAACCGATTGGTATAAGCCAATAATATTAAGGAGGTTGCAGAGAAAAGTAGGGCAGGGGTTTCAATGTGAAGAATCATATATTTTGAATTAAAAAGCCTAATAAATATAATTCTTATTAGGCTTTTGTTATATTTTAACTTTTAATAATTGGAATCAATCTAATAATTAAAACGAATTTACCGTTTTTCTAATCGCTACTAATTTGGTCATTAAGGCCTCAAAATAATCTAAATGCAACATGTTAGCGCCATCGCTTTTTGCATTTGCAGGATCAAAATGAGTTTCGATAAAAATTCCGTCAACGCCCACAGCAATTCCAGCCTTAGCAATTGTTTCAATCATATCTGGGCGACCACCAGTTACACCAGCAGTTTGATTGGGTTGTTGTAGCGAATGGGTAACATCAAGAACGGTAGTTGCATACTGTTGCATTGTTGGAATTCCACGAAAATCAACAATCATGTCTTGATACCCAAACATCGTTCCCCTGTCAGTCACCATTACGTTTTGATTATGACAATCCAAGACTTTTTGAACCGCATGTTTCATACTTTCAGGACTCATAAATTGCCCTTTTTTCAAGTTTACTACTTTTCCTGTATTGGCTGCAGCCACAACTAAATCCGTTTGACGTACTAAAAATGCAGGTATTTGCAACACATCAACATATTCTGCTGCTAGAACAGCATCTTCATTGGTGTGAATATCGGTTACGGTAGGAACTCCAAAAGTTTCGGAAACTTTACGTAAAATTTTCAATGCTTTCTCATCTCCAATTCCTGAAAAACTGTCAATCCTAGAACGATTTGCTTTCTTAAAAGAACCTTTAAATACAAAAGGGATTTCTAGTTTGTCAGTAATTCCTACTAATTTTTCAGCGATTCTCAAGGCCATTTCTTCTCCCTCAATAGCGCAAGGCCCTGCCAATAGAAAGAAATTGCCGCTATTAGTATGTTTTATTTGTGGAATTGTATGTATGTTCATAGTGTTGTTTTTTTGATAGTGCAAATATAGTTAGGAATTATCAAATTTGAATTATTTCATGGCTTATAAAGCTAGGATTACCATTTAATAATTTGAAGTTGACAATTTCAACAAGATGAGAATACTTTTATTGTCTTTATTTTTGGGCATGCCCCTCCGTAAAAACTTCGGGTCAGGTCGTTCGCTACAATCTCTGTTCCACTTTGTTCCACAGAGGATTTCCGCTGCCACCCTTCATGCGAACCCCGATTTAAGATTAATTATGAATTATGACATTCAATTTTAGATTTTTCAAATAACCAAATCAACAAATAACCAAATCAACCCTCAGACAATCTGAATTTCACGTTTGGTTTGTCAATCTGAATTTATTTCAGATTCTAAATTTAATGTTCTTTTAGATGCTGAAACAAGTTCAGCATGACAAGAGTTCGCAATTAGTTCTTGCAAACCAAATGCTAAATTGTGTAACCCTAAATAGTATAGTCCCTAAGGGAGATTATTACAGGGGAATACCTTTTTTATTCTACCAACATTTAACTCCTATCGGAGTAAATTTCGTAGTCATTATTTACTGGTATATAGATAGTTATGAAATTGATTTTTGTCACGTAGGGACTATGCCTTCTCATTTTTTCTTGTCTTTATGGGGCAAATCAGAGCGGTCGGGGTTTTATTTGTTCAAATAGTTTGTTTAAATATTTTGTTTAATTGGTTATTTATTTAATCGGTTATTCGAGAATCTAAAATCATAAATCGAGTCTTGCCCGAAGGATAGCAGCGAAAATCCTTTGAAGAACGAAGTGCAGCAAAGATAACAGTTAAAATCCTGACCGAGTTTTGAACAGATTGCCTCGTGCCAGTCAGATTGACAAATCATATAAGAGCTCCTTAGATAATCGATGTATTCTCTGAATTGCAGTACATTTTAATAAAAAGTAAGAGAAAACTATTGTTATTATTTCTTGAACCGCAATAATAAATGGGGTTGTATAAAATAAAAAATAAGTTTGTCCCTACTAATTTTAAAAAAGATGTACGACACTTGAACAAAAGCCGTACATCTTTCATTCAAGTCCCGTACATCTTTTATATAAAAGCCGTACATCTTTTATTTTATTCGTACGGTTAAAACTAAAAATTATTGCGGGTTTTCAATTCTGATAGTCGTTATAAACAAATTATTTTTAATGGGGCAGTGCCATAGTAGCAGCCAATCCCTATTTTTGCTTGGTTTAACAATTGGCGTTTTTTAATCTATAAGTTTTTAATAGCGGGATAAATAGTGTGAGCTTAACTATTCGGTTTTCAAATTAGCCAATCCAAAACCCATTGGAACAAGCAGTTCTCCTTTTTCGTATATGTTGAAATAGAGTTTTATAGGTTGTTTTTGTCCAACCCAAGTAACTTCGTAAATGTCGAGGAAGCCGCCACCCATTTCACTGTTTTTAGTTGGAAACGGGCAACATACCTCTATTTTTTTAAAGAATAATCTCTCCCCCCTAGGTCCCGTTAAGGCATTTAGAAAGCGCTTTTGGTTAATTGTTTCGTCTTTTGTGTTTCTGTAGAACACATTAATAGGGTAGTCTTTATTATAGCCGTATCTTAGGTCATTGCTATATTTTGAAATTACAAAAGTAGTATCTGTAGTCAGTTTTGGAATTGGCGCCTTATCATTAACATTTTTCAAGGTCGATTTTGTACTCACACACGACACAGAACCAATTACAATAATTATTAGGGCAATTATAGATTTTATTTTCATTTTACAGTTGTTTTTGTTTAATGCTATAAAGATACTATTTTTGTGAAAATATTTAATATGAATTTACTATTTCAAACTTGGCCTTGGTATATCTCAGGATTTCTAATTGCAATAATCATGCTAATTCTAAATTACTTTGGAAAAGTATTTGGAATGTCTTCTAATCTTCGGTCGTTGTGTTCCATTGCGGGCGCAGGAAAACACGTTTCGTTTTTTGATTTTGATTGGAAATCACAGCGTTGGAATTTGGTTGTGGTCATAGGAGCCATGTTTGGAGGTTTTGTAGCAGTTCATTATATGAATGCCGCAACTAATGTTTCCATCAACCCAAAAACGATTGCGCAATTAGCACAATTGGGGATTGATGCTCCAAACGGTAAATTAATGCCTAATGCGTTATTTGGCCCCGATGTTTTTCAATCTCCAAAATTGATATCGCTATTAGTTATCGGAGGAATATTAATTGGGTTTGGTTCTCGTTATGCAGGTGGTTGCACTTCTGGACATGCCATTTCGGGCATGAGTAATTTACAAATTCAATCTTTGAAAGCAGTTATTGGTTTTTTTGTGGGTGGTTTAGTAATGTCACATTTTATTTTCCCTTTACTTTTTTAATTATGAAGGTATTCAAATATTTACTCGTAGGTTTTGTTTTTGGAATTGTACTAACAAAATCTGAAGCCGTTTCCTGGTATAGAATCTATGAAATGTTTCAGTTTCAATCTTTTCATATGTATGGTATAATTATGGTTGCTATTGGAACAGGAATTATCGGACTTCAAATCGTTAAAAGAAAACAAATTAAAGACATTAAAGGGTTTCCAATAGTCATTTCAAATAAAGAAAAAGGGTCGCTAAGATATTGGATAGGAGGGTTGCTTTTTGGTTTGGGATGGGCTTTAGTAGGTTCTTGCCCGGGTCCAATTTTTATTTTAATAGGAGCAGGGTTTTATTCCGTTCTTTTGGTTTTGGCTGGTGCCTTAATTGGAACCTTTATTTATGGCGTTTTGAAAGATAAATTACCAGATTAGTATGTTGCCAGATTGCATCAACTAACACATTCAAAAACCTGTTTTAAATAAAAAAGTGTTTGATTTCTCAAACACTTTAATAAAATTCTTAGGTAATGACTAAATTGAATTGTCTAATTAAAATAGTTTATTAGGTCGAGACTTTTGACTTTACGGCATTAAAACCTTCGTCTTATTTTGTTGCCTAATTATTATTTTTTGTCAGCCATTTTAGCACAACATCCAGCTTTTTTCTCTTTACTGCAAGATTTCATTTCTTTTGGAGAACATTCTTTCTTAGCTTTTTCTACTGGTTTTTTCTCTTGAGCTGAAACACTAATTGAAACTGACATTAGCGCTACGGCTAAAACTAATACTAAATTTTTCATTTTTAATTTATTTAAATTGTTTTTATTAATTACAAAATTGTAAGGTAAAAATAATGATTATTTATAAATACAATCTAATTTTAGTAAATATTTAAGCAAATAAAAATAATTTGTTTTATAAAAGTTCAATTGAAGCTCTGTGCAATTTTATTTTACCTTCATTTTCCAATGCTTTCAACAATCTAGAGACCACAACTCTTGAAGTATGTAAATCAAATGCAATTTCTTGGTGGGTGTTTTGAATGTGTTTTGTAGCGTTGATTTTTGATTTTTCATGGATATATTTCAATAGTCTTTCGTCCATTTTCATAAAAGCCAAATTATCTATTGCCGATAACATTTCTTTTAATCTATTGTTGTAGCTGTTAAATACATAAACACGCCAACTTTTGTATTTCCCCAACCATTCTTCCATTTTTTCTACAGGAATCATGATTACAATTCCATCTGTTTCAGCAATTGCTCGAATTTCGCTTTTTGTTTGCCCCAAGCAACATGCCATTGTCATTGCGCAGGTATCGCCTTTTTCAATAAAGTATAAAAGCAATTCCCCTTCGTCAAAATCTTCTCGCAATATTTTTATAGCTCCTTGTATTAATAGCGGCATTTTTTTAATATAATCGCCAAAATCTATCAAAACATCACCCTCTTTAAAGGAATGCAATTTTGATACTGCCGCAATTTCTTCTATTAATTGATTTTCAAATACAAAACCATACGTTTCCTTTAGTAAATCAGTCATAATTATTTTTTTAATGCATTTTCATAAATAGAAATCCACTTCAAAACAGACATTTTACTTGCCAATTCTCCAATCAATTGATAAGGAATTTCATCCATTTTTTTAAAACGAATACAACTTTTTCCCATATCAATCTTGGTTTTTGCCACTTTGGAATATTCCGAAACAAACCAATCTAACAATTCGGGATCCATATAAATCCCAACATGATATAAAGCTATAAAATTCTTTTGGGAAGCAATATTCATAAACGGCAACGGCAATTTCGGATTACAATGATACCCATTTGGATATAAGGAATGGGGTACCACATATCCCAACATTCCATAGGACATTTCTTCATGAAAGCCTTCTGGCAAATTAGAAACTATAGTTTTTCGTAGTTTTTCTATTGGCATCTTTCTGTCTTCTGGAAGCGAAGCAACATATTCTTGAGGAGTTTTACTATCTGATTGCATGTTTTTAAATTTATCGTATAAAAATAAAAAATATAAATAGAACAACTGTTAATCTTTGTTGTTATCTTCTAATTAATTTAGATATTTGTAAAGGAAGTCTAAAATATTTAAAATCAATACTATGAAATTTAAAATAAGTACCCTATTTCTATTATTTGGATTATTGAGTTTTGCTCAAATGCCAATTAGAACGCAAGTTGCACCTTCAAAATACAGTGCTACAATCTCTGCTGGAGAACTAAAAACACATTTAAACATTGTAGCTTCTAATGAAATGGAAGGACGAGAAACAGGATCTGCAGGACAGAAAAAAGCAGGAAATTATCTTATTTCTCAATATAAAAAAGCAGGAATTTCCTTTCCAAAAGGAGCAACAGACTATTATCAAAAAGTACCAGCAGCTTTTTTGAATGCACAATCTAATGAAAATCTACCTGATTCTGAAAACATTTGGGCATACATTGAAGGTTCTGAAAAACCCGACGAAATTATAGTCGTTTCAGCTCATTATGATCACGTTGGAGTCAAAAACGGAAAAACATTTAATGGTGCCGATGATGATGGTTCGGGAACTGTTGCTTTATTAGAAATAGCACAAGCGTTTCAAATTGCCAAAAAAGAAGGTCACGGCCCCAAACGTTCTATTTTATTTCTGCATGTAACAGGGGAGGAGCACGGTCTTCACGGCTCACGTTATTATTCAGAAAATCCATTATTCCCTTTACAAAACACGATAACCGACATCAATATCGATATGATTGGACGTCGTGACGAAGCCCATAAAGACTCCAATAATTATGTATATTTAATAGGTTCCGATTACCTATCAACCGATTTATATTCTATTTGCGAAGCTGCCAATGCAAATTATGTGCATCTTAATTTAGATTACACCTACAATGACAGAAACGATCCTAACCGATTTTACTACCGTTCAGACCATTATAATTTTGCTAAAAATGGAATTCCATCGGTATTTCTTTTCAACGGTGTTCACGACGATTATCACAAATCAACCGATACGCCTGACAAAATTGAATTTGATGCCTTAGCAAAACGTGCGCAACTTGCTTTCACAATTGCATGGGAATTGGCAAATCGAGAAAATCGCCCCATAGTTGATAAAGACGGAAACTAATAAAACTTGAAAGGATAGAATATTAATAGCTTTTTTTTGGGCGTGCCATTGTGTTTTAAAATTCGTTCGTGCCTCACGAAATTTAAAACACAATGTCGTGCTGTTCGTTGCAAGTCCTCGAAAACTCCATTTCATTTCGTTTTCTGTGGGCTTTTCACTGCCATCACTCACGCAATATTTCTGTTCAAAACAACTTTCATTCCTATAAAACAAAAACATAGTAGTATCTAAAATTTTGATTTACCTGATTACTTTCAAAAGCATATCTCAACCTAAAAATATGATTATTAGTAAGTTGAAATTTTAATATTTAAACATCTTGTACAATTTTACTACTATTTTAGTATTTAAATATAAATTAAATGCAATAATTTTGAAGTTATAATAAATTATAGAAATTCAGTTTTGATTTAAAGCTAATAAATGCAGCAATCAAAACAGTGTGAAAATTGCTTATTACAAAAATTAACGAACTACAGAATCAATTAAAAAAACAATTATGAAAAAAGTATTACTTAACCACAAATCTTTAAATTACGTTGTCGCTTTGATGCTGCTTTGCGCAAATTCAATCTCGAGTCAAACAGTATTTCAAGACACATTTGGAACTTCAGCTGCTGCAGCATATACTGGTGGAACTTCTGTGCCGGCAATAACTTATACTCAATCTGGAGGCGGTGTTGCATCAACTGCAGTAATTGGTACAGGAACCGATGCTTATTTAAATTTGGTAACGAATGCAGTTACTCCAGCAGTTGGAAGTAGACCAACTTTATGTGGTAGTTTACCAACAGGAACAGGATTAAACGCAATACTTACCAATAACACAAATGTGGTAACTTGGACCGTGAATATGAAATCCAATAGATTAGGTTCAAATGGTACAACAAGTTATGCCGAAGGAAAAAACTTTATGAGTGTTGTTTTGTGTGCCTCTAACAATGGAATTTTAGGAAATACAACACCAACAGGTTCTGATGGTTACGCTCTTGTATATCAAAAAAACACAGTAGTTGGAACTCAAGCAAGTGTAAGTCTGATTAAATTTCATAACGGTATTGGAAATTCATCTTTAACAGTCGATGCTCAAGAATTGTGTACTGCCACTCGTTTAATAGAATCTCCAGCTTTAACAGCTATTCCAGCAACAGCAACTTTTGCGGCACTTAGTATTCAGGTAGTTTACAATCCTAATTTTGACTCTTGGCAACTTTATTATCGTGAAGATCCTGCAACTGCTACAGACCCAATTGTTGATCCAACAACTGGTACTTTACTTCTTGCTGGAACGGTTACTGATACAACTTATACTTCAATTGCTATGACTAATTTTGGTTTTATAGCAGGTTCTCAAACTAATAATGCTTATAAATTTCAATATGATAACTTTAAAATCGGACTAAGTACACCGCCACCATATACTGCTCCACCAACAGTTGAAAAAAGACAAGTTTTCAATAGCACTTCAAACCCTACAGTTACTAATTTAGTGGCTACAGGAGATACTATCAAATGGTACGCTGCTGCAACTGGTGGAACAGCCCTAGCAACTTCAACAGCCTTAACATATTCTAATTATTATGTAACTCAAACCGTTAGTGGTACTGAAAGTGAAAGAGTACTTTCTCAGGTATTTGTGGGTGATACAGCGTTAAAAACATTACCATTATATGAAGGTTTTGCTAATTATAATAGTGGTGATAAGTTGATAGTGATGAACAATAGTGCTGCAGGTAATGTAGCTACTAGTACTGCTGACGGAATTGCACTTGGTTCATGGTCTATTACACCAAGTTCTAATATCACAGACGACGTTACAATTGTAGCTTCCCCAATATGGACAAATACAGTTCTTCCTGCTGCTACAACAGGTAATGCAATTACTTTTGTAGCTTCTGGGGTTGATCCTGAATTGAAATTTACAAATGCAACTAGTGGTAGTTTATATTCTTCATTTGTTTTTAACGTTGTAGACGCACCAGTAGCAATTGTTGCTTCAACTACAACAGACCCTAACTATTCAACTCCAACTGGTTTTTACAGTCTTATGGCACAATCCCCATCAACGATTACTCCAGGAACTTTAAGTAATGATTATGCAGCAGCAGTAATGTTTAGAAAAAATATTGCTTCTGGTAAATACAACCTTGGTTTATCAAAATCTAGTAATATTACAGAATGTGTTTGGAGTACTACAGAATATGACTTTAATACACAACATGTTGTTGTTATTAGTTATGAAAATATTGGAGATGCAGACCCTTTAAATCAAGTTGCTAATTTATGGATTGATCCAGCAACAAGCACACAACCAGCAGTAACTACCTTGTCTCAAAACAATCCTACAACTTCTGTAACAAGAGATCATATCGATAGAATTAAATTAGTACAAGCTTCTTCAACTTCAACTCCAACAATTATTATTGACGAAATTAGAGTTGCAAACAATTGGGGACAAGCTTTAGGAGGTGCTTCTACTATGGGAATTACTTCTGTTAAAACTTCAGAATTAAAAATGTATCCAAATCCAGTTTCAAATGGAAAATTGTATATTTCTTCTGCTTCTAATTTAGAAAAAGAAGTTTTGATTTTCAATACTTTAGGACAACAAGTGCTTCAAGCTAAAACAATTACTGAAGCCATTAATGTTTCTAATTTGAACAAAGGAACGTATTTTGTAAAAATTACTGAAGCTGGATTATCAGCTACAAAAAAATTAATTATTCAATAATTAATTCTTGAATTCATCTGAAAATGCGATATTTTTAATTAAAGATATCGCATTTTTATTTAATAAAAAGTAACCCAATGAAATTATATTTTGCACTTTTAGCAACTGGATTTCCATTTATTTGTCATTCACAAGTAGTTTTGAAAGCCGATGAACCAGGAAATACCTACGAATTAATAAATAGCGTTTTATCGCCTGGAAATGAAGCGGTAGAGAACCCAGAATGTATTCACGGTGCTTTTGGAAGACATATTGCCGAAGTTTGGGATGATGATTTGAAAGAAAATGTATTTGAATTTTACTCGCATGTATC
>CANIFM010000058.1 GCA_947466955.1 Bacteroidota bacterium | reverse complement strand
TTACACGGTTACGGAAGCAATGAAGCCGATTTATTTTCGTTTGCCGCAGAACTTCCTGACGAATATTATGTGGTTTCGGCACGCGCACCTTATGATTTGCAATATGGAAGTTATGCGTGGTACGCCATCAACTTTGATGCCGATCAGAATAAATTTTCAGACCACGACCAAGCTGTAATTTCAAGAGATTTAGTATTGAATTTCATTGATGAATTGATTGCTAATTATCCAATTGACGCTTCCAATGTAACTTTAATTGGTTTTAGCCAAGGTTCTATTTTGAGTTATTCAATTGCACTTTCTTATCCTGAAAAAGTTCAAAAAGTGGCAGCTATGAGCGGTTATTTGAACTTAGATATTATTAAAGAAAACTATCAGAAAAATGATTTTAGCAATTTGAAAATATTTGCTTCCCACGGGACAGTTGACCAAGTAATTCCTGTGGATTGGGCAAGAAAATCACCCGCTATTTTAGAAAGTCTAGGAATTAAAACCACGTACAAAGAATACCCAATTGGTCACGGAGTTTCACCTCAAAATTTTTATGATTTGAAAAGCTGGTTGTTAGAAAAATAAACTACAATCGACTTAGAGTCATAACAGTTGATTAATTTAAAAGGAGCCACAAATTACACAAATTTCCACTAATAAATTTGTACTAATTTGTGTAATTCGTGGCAAAAAATAATATAAATCTGTGACCCGAGCGAAGTGAACAGACGAAGTAATCTGTGGCTAAAAAAAATACTTACTGTTTTTGGTACACTAAAGATTGGTTTACTTCAAAGGAAATACTTTTATCATCATTTACAAAATACTTCAATAATACTTCGCCCCAATATTCGCCATCGCTATAATCGGCAATAATCCATCGGTGGTTTAGCACTTTTACTTTGTTGATAATAAACTTATTAGCACCTAATTTTTCTTGACCAGTGTAAGGATTTCCATTCGGATTATCGTTAAAATCCATTAATTTATCTTTCAATAATGGAATTAATGTTGCGTAATCTACATTTTTTTCGGGTACATCAGAGTAAAAATAATTTTGTGCTTTCTCATTATTTTCTAATGAAAAGTAGTTTGCGTCAACAAGATTTTCATTCAGTTTTGCTTCTTTAGCTTGTGATTTTTTGGTTAATTTATCCAATTGCTCTTTCTGAAAAGCCACTTCTTTTGAATAATAAGCATAAGTGAAAACATTGAAAACCAATGCAAGAATAAAAAGGTAAAGTAAAAGGGATTGTTTCATTTTTTAAATATTAATTTCTAAATTATCATACGCTAAATAAACGTTTTTTGGGAGTTTTTGTTGTACTTCATCGTGAAAACCTAAAATATGACTTATATGAGTCAAATAGGTTTTTTTAGGTTGCACCAAAGCGATGAAATCCAAGGCTTCTTGCAAATTAAAATGGGTATTGTGTGGTTCTTCCCGTAAGGCATTTACAACCAAAACATCCAAGTTTTTCAACTTTTCAAGTTCTGATTTTTCAATGGTTTTCACATCCGTAAGGTAGGCAAAATCATCAATTCTATAACCAAAAACCTGAAGATTTCCGTGCATTACATTAACTGGTATTATAGATTTTCCGCCAAGAATAAAAGGCTGATTATTGACAACTTCAATTGGAGAAACCGTTGGAGCACCAGGATATTTATTCACCGTTTCAAAAATATAATCGAAGCGTTTTTTGAGATTTTCAAGTACTCGTTGGTGCGCATAAATTGGAATATTTCCTTGTTTGAAATTAAAAGGGCGAATATCATCCATTCCAGCGGTGTGATCGGCGTGTTCGTGGGTATATAAAATGGCTTCCACTTTAGGACATTTCGAAGTTAGCATTTGTTGTCTAAAATCGGGACCACAATCAATTACGAAAGAAAATCCTTCCCAAGAAATCCATACAGAAACCCGCAATCGCTTGTCTTTAGGGTTCTCACTTTGGCATACAGAATGGTTGCTTCCAATAACTGGAATTCCTTGCGAAGTGCCGGTGCCTAAAAAATATACTTTCAACGAATTTCTTTTTTACAAAAATAAGATTAATTATCTTTTATTAAAGCCCTATTTTGTTAACTTTGTAAACAAGTTATTGTAAATCATAAAATGGAGACTGAAATAAAATTAAAAGGTGACAAAGTCATCGAGCAAATTCCTTCTATAAAAGACAAAGCGCTTCGTATCAATTTGAACGAAAATATCTACGGTACTTTTGCTGAAATTGGTGCTGGTCAAGAAACAGTAAGGCATTTTTTTAGGTCTGGAGGTTCTTCGGGAACAATTGCAAAAGCAATGTCAGCCTACGATAAAGATTTTAGTGATGCCATTTATGGCGATGAAGACGATGGCAGATATGTAACCGAAAGTCGCTTAAAAAAGATGCTTTCTCACGAATATGACTTGATTGAAAAACGGTTAAGCAGAGAAAAACACCCCAATAAAATGTTTTTTAGCTACGCAAATACCGTGGCAACAATCGATTTTGCAAAACAATTCAAAGGGCACGGTTGGGTTGGAATTCGCTACCAAATTGAACCCGATGAAGATATCAACGAAATTATAATCCACATTCGATTTAAGGAAACTGATGCAAAACTGCAACAAGAAACCTTAGGCGTTTTAGGAGTGAATTTGATTTATGGTGCCTATTATAAATACAACGACCCTAAAAAATTACTTCGTTATTTATACGACCATTTAGACAAAGACCAATTAGAAATTGACACCATCAACTTTTCAGGACCACGTTTTGCAAATGTTGACAACCGTTTAATGAGTTTACAATTGGTAAAAAACGGAATGACCGATGCGGTAATGTTTGATCCAAATGGAAATAATATTTTGCCAGCAGCCATTCTTTACAAAAAAAATATCTTGGCATTCCGTGGAAGTTTCCGTCCCGTTACGAAAGTAAATATGGATATGTACGAGCATTCCCTGAAAATGTTTCTCAACGAAAATAAAGTAGATAAGGAAAATACCTTGGTAATTTTTGAAATTACCCTTTCTAATTTACGTTCCGACGGAGAAATCGACGAGCGTGACTTTATGGATCGAGCCGAATTGCTTTGTTCGTTAGGGCAAACCGTAATGATTTCGAACTTCCAGGAATATTATCGCGTGGTTGAATATTTCTCAAATTACACCAAAGCCCGAATGGGATTGGCGATGGGAGTCAATAATTTAATTGATATTTTCGATGAAAAATACTACCGTCATTTGAGTGGTGGAATCCTAGAAGCCTTCGGAAAACTCTTCTATCGCGATCTAAAAGTATTCCTTTACCCAATGCTTGGCGAAAATGGCGAAATCATAACTTCCGAAAATTTGAAAGTACATCCAAGAATGAAAGAGCTGTATAAATTCTTCAAATTTAATGGAAAAGTAATCGATATTGAAGATTTCGACCCACAAAATTTAGAGGTTTTCTCACGCGAAGTCTTGAAAATGATAAGCAACGGAAAATCCGGTTGGGAAGATATGCTACCGCAAGGAATTAGTGAAATCATCAAAAAGCACCGCCTTTTTGGGTTCGATCCCAACAAAGTTTTGCAAACCAAAAACTAAATCCACACACTAATATATACAAAGCCAAGAAGAACCACTATTCCTTCTTGGCTTTTTTATTTGCTAATAGTTCCACTACCGAACGTTCCAAAAACACCTTCAATAAAGCAAGAGTTCCTAATTATTTGGAGCGAATTGTCCTCTTGTATTTGGAGTTGCAATTCCCGCTTTCGGCTATATCTCTTCGCTTCGCTACGAGGATAACGCCTCAATCGGGGCTGAGGGAAGAATTATTTTGATGATTTTTAAGCCAACGGACTGAAGTCCGATGTTACAAAATGCATCATCCCTATGGGATTTCCCCGTGATAGAGACAGCGGCTCGAACCCGACCGCTCGGATTTGTCCCTACAATGAATAGCGGATTTTTAATCCAAACCAACTGAAATGTAATTTGAGGCTTTTAGAATGAATTTTGATACTAATAGCTCGAAATTTCGAGCTTTGAACCTGAAATTTCGAGTTAAAAGCCTCAAATTTCGAGCTAATAACTTGAAATTTCGAGTTAATAACCTTAAAATTGAATTGGGAACCTGAAATTTCGAGCTTTGAGCCTGAAAATTCGAGTTAAAAGCCTGAAATTATCATTTTGGTTATCCTGCAAGGTTTCCAAAACCTTGTAGGTAATTATTGCTTCCGCAGAGACAAGAAAAAAGGAATATACTTGTCATGCTGAACTTGAATTTGCTGAACTTGAATTTGCTGAACTTGTTTCAGCATCTCAATTAAGATGAAAACAGAATCTGAAATAAATTCAGATTGACAAAGCAAATGATAAATTCAAATTGGAAATATAAACGTGAAATTTTAGCCCCGATAGCAGCGATATCCTGTTGTGGCGGGGTTCGCCACAACAGATATAGCGAATAGCGGGAAGAATCGTGAAAAGAAAAAGGGAACTTCTGCTCCAAAAAAACAAAGAGCTATTTAAGAATTTGGTTGGCGTGGTCTTTGGTTTTTACATCAGAAATAACTTCATCAATCGTTCCATTTTCATCAATTATGAAAGTGGTTCTGTGGATTCCATCATATTCTTTTCCCATAAATTTTTTAGGTCCCCAAACGCCAAAGGCTTCAATCACCGATTTGTCTTCATCTGCTAAAAGTGGGAAGGGAAAAACAAATTTATCTCTGAATTTGGCTTGCGCTTTTTGAGAATCGGCACTTACGCCCAAAATGGCATAATTGTTAGATTGGAAACGCTCGAAATTATCGCGTAAATCACAAGCTTCTGCGGTACAACCTGGCGTATTTGCTTTTGGATAAAAGAAAACAACTAATTTTTTTCCTTTGTAATCGGCTAATTTGTGGGTGTTTCCATCTTGGTCAACTCCTGAAAATTGAGGTGCTTTATCGCCTTTTTTTAATGTTGTCATAGTATCTGTTTTAAATTGAAACTGCTTAATTGAAAATGAAATTTAGTAAAAATATTGTAGTAAATTTACAATTCAAATTTAATGAAAAATGAATAAGCAGGAAAGAATAACATTTGTTATTAATACGTTAAAAGAAAAATATCCCAGTATTCCGATTCCATTAGACCATAAAGATCCTTATACTTTGTTGATTGCGGTGCTATTATCGGCGCAATGTACTGATGTTCGGGTCAACCAAATTACGCCTTTATTGTTTGCAAAAGCAGACAATCCGTACGATATGATTAAAATGTCTGTAGAGGAAATTAAAGAGATTATAAGACCTTGTGGATTGTCTCCAATGAAATCAAAAGGGATTTATGGATTGTCACACATCCTAATTGACAAACACGAAGGAAAAGTTCCGCAAAGTTTTGAAGCCTTGGAAGAACTTCCCGCCGTGGGGCATAAAACGGCAAGTGTGGTGATGTCGCAAGCTTTTGGCGTTCCTGCTTTTCCAGTAGATACGCACATTCACCGCTTAATGTACCGATGGAATTTGACCAACGGAAAAAATGTAACGCAAACAGAAAAAGATGCCAAACGGATTTTCCCTGAGGAAATTTGGAATGATTTGCACTTACAAATTATCTGGTACGGACGAGAATATTCGCCTGCTAGGGGTTGGAATTTGGATTTAGATGTTATTACAAAAACGATTGGACGGAAATCAGTTTTAGAAGAATACTACAAAAAAAAATCCCGATAACATATCGGGATTTTGATTAATTAGCTAAAATTTCAATTGACATTTTACCAACTTTTAATACATTCAAGGCTTTTGAATAATTAAGTAAGAACTGAATTGTTTCTTTTTTTGGTAAAATTTTTGAACCTTTTAAAGCTTCTTGAGGGTAAATTTTCGCCATAATTAAATAAGAATTAAATTGTATTTAACTATAACGTAATATATTTTCAAAAAGTATTAATTGGTTAAAATAATTTGATGTTTGTCAATAACTTTTCTTAAGTTCATAATTGCATACCGCATTCTACCAAGTGCCGTATTGATGCTAACGCCTGTCGTTTCTGATATTTCTTTGAAACTAAGGTCTTGATACATGCGCATCATCAAAACTTCTTTTTGTTCTGCAGGAAGTTCTTCAATTAATTTTCTTAAGTCGTTTTCTACTTGAGAAGTAATTAATTGTGATTCAATGTTGGGCACATTATCTGACATAATAGAAAAAATAGAAAATTCCTCAGTTTCTCTGTACATCGGCATTTTTTTGTTTCTTCGGTAATGATCAATAATTAGGTTGTGAGAAATTCGCATTACCCAAGGCAAAAATTTTCCTTCTTCGTTATAGGAATGAGATTTCAGGGTTTTAATAACTTTAATAAAAGTATCCTGAAATATATCGTCTGAAATATCTCTATCCGATAATTTGGAATAGATAAAACCGTAAATCTTAGATTGGTGTCTGTTAATTAAAATAGTCAAGGCGTTTTCATCACCTGCTACATAATTTTTTACCAATAGTGCGTCTGGGGTTTGTACATTAGCCATAAAAATACCTTTTAGTTGTTAAATAAATTTGAGAATTATCTCTAAAAAGTAGTTTTCTGTTATAGGCAAATGTTAAATTAGAATTAAATTATATCCAAATATAGCATAAAAATAATTTATAAAACAAATCTAAATTGAAAATTTAACATATTTAGTACAATAAAATATGAAAAACGGAGTCAATACAGCATAAAATCCAGTTTATAAACCGTAAAAAAATAGCTTCAATAAATTATAAGTAAGAGCTGTAAGATTCATTGAAGCAATTAATAAAAGAGTTTTTGACACGGATTAAAAGGATTAAAAGGATTTTAAAACTTATCGAACAAAATAAAAATAAAAGGTAGTTATTATTTTTTTTAGCAGTTTCGAGACTTTTGACTTTAAGACATTCTAACTTTCGACTTACTAAATAATTTTATTGATAAACTTTAATATAATCAATCTTGAAGTCTTGAGGAAATACTTTATTATCAACTTCTGGTCCACCGAAATTTCCACCAACAGCCAAGTTAACAATTATATAAAAAGGTTGGTTAAATGGCCAAATATCATCATTTTTAAGCGTTGGTTGAAAAGTATATACCGAAATATCATCTACAAAAAATTCGATTTTGTCTTTAGTCCATTCCATTGCATAAATATGATAACCGTCTTCAATATTCTCAAATTTAGTTTTCTTGGTGTTGATCGTTTCGCCGTGACTGTCTTGCGTGTGCAAAGAAGTGAAAACCATGTGAGGTTCTCTTCCAACATACTCCAAAATATCAATTTCACCACATTTTGGCCAACCAATATTTGAAATATTAGAACCTAACATCCAAAAAGCTGGCCAAAGACCTTGACCAACAGGCAATTTTGCTCTTGTTTCAAAACGACCGTATTGAAACTGCTTTTTACCTTTTGTAGTTATTTTTGTAGAAGTGAAAACATCCGAATCTAATTTCGCTTGGATTACTAAATTTCCATCGACTAAAGTATGGTTTTTATCGGTATAGATTTGGCGTTCGTTATTTCCCCAACCACATAAATCGGGACATCCATTTCCCACTTCAAAATTCCAAACAGAACTATCAAGAGTTTTGGCATTGAAATTTTCCTCCCAAACTAAAGTACGTTTTAAAGCTTGAGCAAAACTGAAATTGCTACAGATGAATACAAGTAAAAAGTACTTTTTCATAATTATTTAATTTGAATATTGGAAACCGCTTTCCAATGTTGTTGCTGAACTTCCGCCTACGAATACTTTAAAATCTCCTGTTTCTGCTTCCCATTTTGAATTGGCAGTGAAAAATTCTATTGTTTTTTCGTTGATTGTGAACGTTACTTTTTTAGATTCATTAGGTTGTAATTCAACCATCTCGAATCCTTTTAATTCTTTAACCGGTCTTGTTATACTTCCAAATAAATCACGAATATAAAGTTGAACCACTTCTTTACCAGCTACTTTTCCTGAATTTTTGAGTGTCACAGAAACTTTGATTTCTCCATTTTTAGAAAATGTATTGGCACTTAATTTCAAATTAGAATAATCAAATTTAGAATAACTCAAACCGTATCCAAAAGGATATAACGGCGTATTTTTTTCATCGGAATAATGTGACCAAA
The DNA here is from genome assembly GCA_947466955.1 of Bacteroidota bacterium. Taxonomy (GTDB): domain Bacteria; phylum Bacteroidota; class Bacteroidia; order Flavobacteriales; family Flavobacteriaceae; genus Flavobacterium. Next base: position 5,007 of record CANIFM010000058.1, on the reverse strand, counting down.
AAACACTTTCAGGTTCGTTCATTGTTGGTCTTCCCGTGTTTTTATAATTGTAATAAATTGGTACTTGTCCGATAGTTCTTGGGAAAGTCATAGGCAATTTTCCACTTGGATTATATTCGCCATAAAGGACTTGTGCGATTGCATTTCCGCTTTGAGTTCCCAAATGCCATGCTTCTACAATGGCAGGAATGTGAGCATCTGCCCAAGGAATTGTCAATGGACGACCGTTATTTAAAACCAAAACAATATTAGGATTTACATTAAATATTGCTTCCAATAATTCTTGTTGCACTCCAGGCAATCCAATTTCTGTTCTGCTTCTGCCCTCGCCTGTTTGCAATCCGTGTTCTCCCAAAACCATAACCACAACATCCATTTGTTTTGCTAGAGCAATTGCGTCTGCAAATCCAGATTTATCAGTGGTATTGATTTTTGTTTCCCAAACAAATTGTGTTCTACCAATTGTTACATCGGCACCTTTTACGTAAGAAAGTTGATTGTCTTTGTATTTTTGTAAACCTTCTAAAACGGAAACTGCAGTGTTATCATCAGCGGCAATTCTCCAACTTCCCAAAGGACTTGTTTTGTCATTTGCCAAAGCGCCAATTAATCCAATTTTTTGACCTGATTTTTTTAATGGTAAAAGTTCATTTTCGTTTTTCAATAATACAATTGACTTTTTAGCCATATCTAAAACATCCTCTTGAAATTCTTGTTTTCCAACAGTTTGTTTTTCACGAACTTCATCACAATATTTATATGGATTTTTGAAAAGTCCCAATTCAAATTTAACTCTCAGAACTCTTTTAGCAGCGTCATCAATTAAGCTTTCTTTTACTTTTCCTTCTCTTACTAAATTGGCTAAATTTTCAACATACGCATTGGATTCCATATCCATATCTGAACCTGCGTTTATAGCAATTTCAGTAGCTTGCTTGCTGTCTTTAGCATAACCGTGGTTAATCATTTCACCGATTGAACCCCAATCTGAAACTACAAAACCTTTGAAATTCCAATCACCTTTAAGGATTTGTCTTTGCAAATACGAATTTCCAGTTGCAGGAATACCATTGAGATCATTGAAAGAATTCATAAAAGTACGAACGCCAGCATCGGCAGCAGCCTTGAATGGCGGAAAAATAGTATTTTGCAAAGTAGATTCACTTACGTCAACCGTATTATAATCACGTCCTGATTCTGCGAAAGCATAACCTGCAAAGTGTTTGGCACAAGCCAAAATAGAAGTGTTAGAATTGAAAGTATCACCTTGAAAACCTTGAACACGAGCCACAGCAATTTTACTTCCCAAAAAGGAATCTTCGCCAGAACCTTCCATAACTCGTCCCCATCTTGCGTCTCTTGCGATGTCAACCATTGGCGCAAAAGTCCAATTTATTCCTACTGACGATGCTTCTTCAGCAGCCATTGCAGCAGATTTTTTGATAGCAACCAAATCCCAACTTGCGGCTTCCGCCAATGGAATCGGGCTAATTGTTTTGTATCCGTGTATGACATCAAAACCAAAAAGCAATGGAATTCCAAGTCGCGTTTCTTCGACAGCAATTTTCTGAATGGCACGAACATCTTTTACTCCTTTAACATTCAGCATTGAGCCTACTAATCCATTTTTTAGATCAGCATATTTTTTGGCAGCTTGTCCGTCTTTTGGTGTTGGTCCAGTAATGTCCCAAAAACCGTTGTACTGATTTAATTGTCCTACTTTTTCTTCTAATGTCATTAGTTTCAAAATAGAATCTACTTTACTATCAAGAGGATTTGATTTGTATTCAGATGTAATTATTGGCTTAGAAGTCTTACAACTTAATATAAATAAAGTTGCAAGTACAATTCCATATTTTAGTAGGTTTTTCATTTAATGAAATTCAATTATTCATAAAAAACAACAAGAAGTAAATGAGGAACTTCTTGTTGTATATTTCTTAGTATTTTATTGGTAAACCCTTACGTAATCCACTAACATTGACGCTTGAGTGAAAGCTGGGTCAACATTTCCGCCAAAAGTCCCTCCCATTGCAACATTCATAATCAAGAAGAAGTCGCTATTAAAGGGTAATGAATTGGTATTTATTACAGAATGAAACAATACATTATCTACATAAAAACGTATTGATTGTGGACTCCAAATCACTTTGTATTTGTGAAAAGTTGTTGCTGTACTAGAAACTGAAGTCTGAGAAGAAATTCCGCCACCACCAGAATGACCAGTATAATGAACAGTTCCGTAAATAATGTTTGGTATATATCCTTTTTGCTCCATAATGTCAATTTCACCGCAAGCTGGCCAAATGTTTGTTGCATAATTTTGTCCTAACATCCATAAAGCTGGCCAAGTTCCTGCACCTGCTGGTAATTTTGCATTAAATTCAACTTTACCGTATTTAAATTCGTATTTATTTTCAGATTTTAATCGTGCAGAGGTATAAGAACTTCCATTTTTAATTGCAGTAATTACAAGATTTCCACCTTGGACTACAGCATTATTTGTGCTATTTGTATAGTTTTGAAGTTCACCATTACCCCAACCGTTATTGTTTCCTAAATCATAACTCCATTTAGTTGCATCTGGTGCACCATCAGTTGAAAATTCATCAGAAAACACAAGATTTGTATAATCAGTCGCGTCTTGAGTCGGTTGAATAGTTGTAAAAGTATGATACCAAGCCAAAGCAGGATTTCCACCCATTACTGCACGAACCGTCATTCTAGTTGCAGTAATTGATAGAATTTCATACGAACTTTGTCCAATATAATACCCCATAAATCCGCCGTCAGAAAAATTCATCATTGTACCTGTTGTTCGTGTTAAATGGTCAGGATTAGCCATTACCACTGATTCAGATGGACCTAAATTTACATTTTTCAATCCTGTTGCATCAAAATTATAACAAGAATCATAACCTGCTGCACCACCAGCAACACTTTGAAAATCTTTATTGAAAAAAGTTTGTCCGTGATTGTCTAATTGGTATTTTAATTGGTTTCCAACTAATGAAAAAGTCAATTCGTTTCCGTATAAACAAGAACTTTCAGAAGAACTCGCTTTTTCCCAAGGAACTGCTTGATACCATTTAGCATAATAATTTTCAGTTGCGTCAGCGCTATTTGGACCAACGCCTAAATGTCCCGTTTCAGAAGCAGACCAATACCAGGTTTTTTGAGACCCACCTGTTAATAAAGCAACAGATTGCGGATCTTCAAAGTTACTTAAAACAGTTACTTCCATTGTTGTAGTTGATGCAATCCCACCTTTTCCAGTTGCAATAATAGTAACAATATAAGAGTGCAAGCCCGTTTGATTGTATCTTTTTTCAAAAACTCCCGAAGGTGAATTTTGAGAAGAACCATCACCGAAAATATATCGGTAGGAAATTGCGTTATCAGCTTTTGCAGTAAATAAAACTTTTCCTGTTCCATCACCATTTAAAGCAGTTGTGGTATTTTGACCTATAATTTGTGCTGTAACAACAAGATTAACTGGAGCGTCTAAAGGTCCAAAGGATTTTGATTCTTCTTGACAACTTGCCATTAAAAATAGCGCAAAAACGGACACTATATTTATAATTATTTTTTTCATTTTAGTAATTTTAATGTTATGAATGGTAAATATCATTCGTATTAGTTAGTCAAGATTATTGAATCAAAATAGAATGTATAGTTTGGAGAGGCATCACCAACTGTACCCAAATCAAAAATAAATACTACTTTTTGATACGAATTTGTAGTCGATATTGCTGTATAATCAAATGTTAGTTCTTGCCAAGCATTTGCAACGGTACAAGTAGCTTCTTTTTCAAATGATATTCCACCATTCGTTAAATTTTCAACTTTCAATAATAATTTAGCACCAACTCTTGGAGAATAAACTTTCACTTTGAATTTTTTATACACAGAAAAATTGATTGGTGAAGAAAGCGCAAGAAGACTACCTCCCCAAACTTGACCAGGACCTTTAACCATTTTGGCTACAAAAGGAGTTGTATTAATTCCTGTTGGGAATGGATTCGCAACTCTTGTCGCAGTTCCTCCGTCAAAATTCACGAAAGTATAAGGTAATGTTGTTGAATCAAAATCTACAGGTAAAAGTATCAATACCGAACGAGTAACCGTTACCGATTGTGTAAAAGGAAAAGCTGATTGGGCACTTCCGCTTACGGCATACACTTTTACTATGTAAGTTCCAGGATTAGCATAAAGGTGCGTTTTGGTTTCACCTTGCAAAAATGTTTCTGGAATATCGTTAGGGTCAGCGCTGTTGAAATATACTCTGAAATTGGTTTCAAAATCTGCCGTTGCAGTTACATTAACTTCCATAGTATTTAGAGTGGAAACTGCAACATTAACTTGAAGATTTGTTGGGGGAAAGAAAGAAATAGTAATCACTTTAGTATATTCTGATCTTTTTCCATTTACAGTAATTCCAACAATTCTAACTGTGAAATCCCCTTCATTATATTTATGAGTAGTAGCTACTCCAGCTCCAAGCAATGCTGGTTCAACAGTTGCATCGCCATAATAAACTTCAAATTGAGAAACTCCTTCACCAATTGGAATAATGGTTACATTTCCTGTATTATCAGGAGCAATTGAGATTTTTGCAGAGATATTAATAGGTGCTGCAATAGCCTCTAAATCGACATCGTTACTGTCTTTTGAACATCCAAAAAGGAATGTCAAAACAAAAATGCTAATTAAAAATTTTATATTTTTCATAGTTGTAATTTATTAATATCCAGGGTTTTGTTGCCAATTTCCATTTGAAAATTGAATTTCCTCGAAAGGAATTGGGAAAATTTCATTTTTATTTGCTGTAAAGCCAGTGATTTTTCCAGCTGCTTTACCAGTACGAACTAAATCGAAGAAACGGTGTCCTTCACCAAGTAATTCCACTCTTCTTTCATTCCAAATAAAATCAGTTAATGCTTGTCCACCAACAGTTATTCTATGATTTGTATCTCCAAAAGCTCTATCTCGAACTTTATTTAGATA
>CANIFM010000057.1 GCA_947466955.1 Bacteroidota bacterium | reverse complement strand
ACCATTTTAGACAAATCATCGTCCGTTAGAATTAAATCGGCAGCCGTTTTTGCAATTTCAGTTCCTTTTTTTCCCATTGCAATTCCAATGTGTGACGCTTTCAATGCGGGCCCATCATTCACACCATCGCCAACCATTGCTACCACTTGATTGTCTTTTTTTAGGGCTAACATTACGGCCAATTTTGCCTCGGGAAACATTCGTGTCAATAAAGTAGTATTGTGAATGGCTTTCAACATTTCAGACTCGCTCAAAGTCATAATTTCGTGACCTTCTATTGCACAGTTTGCATTTTTTATTCCCGCTTTTTCAGCAATGGCTTTTGTAGTTGCACTGTTGTCGCCAGTAATCACTTTGACTTGAATACCAGCTTCATAAAACTGATTAATCACGTGTTGAATATTCTCTTTTGGCGGGTCATAAAATACCACCAATCCCACAAAATTGAATTTAATATGTTGTTGTATTTTTGGAAAATCGGTGCCTTCAAAATCGGAATAGCCTACGCCTAAAATCCGATGACCTTTGGAAGCAATCGCATTTATAATAGTATGAATCTTAGCTTTTTCTTCTTCCGAAAGATTGGAAACTTTTAAAATTGCTTCGGCACCACCCTTGGCAGCAATGATTCTTCGTCCTTCTTTGTTTTGAAATACGTGCGTCATCATTGGTGGTTTTCCGTCAAGCGGATATTCGTGCACCATCGAAAACAAATGCCTTTCATCTGATTCAGTCATTTTTTTATATTCGTGATGCAATGTTTTTTCCATTGGATCAAAAGGAATCGGTTCGCTTGCCCACATTGCGGTTTCAATCACTTTTTTGGCTTCAACATCCCAATTTCCATCTTCAAATAATTGTTCAGATGGAAAAGCATAAACCGCTTGTAAACTCATTTTATTTTCGGTAATTGTTCCTGTTTTATCTGTACAAATTACTGTTGCACCGCCTAAAGTTTCAACGGTTCTGATTTTTTTGACAATAATTCCTTCTTTCATTAATCGCCAAGATCCTAAAGCCATAAATGTGGTAAACGCAACAGGAATTTCTTCGGGAATGATTGACATCGCAAGGGTTAATGCTTTTAATAAACTCGGCAAAAAAGTTTGTGTTTTCCATAAATAAAAACCAAATACAAGAAAGAATATTATAATTCCGATGATTGCCATTCCTTTTGCAAAGGTTTCAATTTGGATTTGCAACGGCGTTCGCTCTTCCTTAATTGACAATAAAGAAGTTCCTAATTTCCCAATTTTTGAGTGTTCCCCAATTTCTGTTGCCCGATAAAAAGCAACTCCCGAAGCAACTAATGTTCCGCTATAAACTTCGTTTTCTCCTTCATTTTTAGATTTGAAAACCGAAAATGCTTCTCCTGTTAATGAAGCTTCATTCACAGAAAAATCATTACTGTAAATTATTTTCCCATCGGCATTTATCGTATTTCCCTCCATTGCAATCACAATATCATTTACTACAATATCAATGGTTGGAATGTTTATAATTTCTTCATTTCGTAAAACTTGACTTAAAGGTTCGGTGAGATTTTCTAATGCTTCCAATGCTTTCCGACTTCGATTGTCTTGAAAAAATGAAATTCCGGAAACTACAATAAGTGCAAATAACATAAAATAAGCTTCATCGTATTTATTTAGAATAAAATAAATAATGGCAACCGCAATTAATAATAGTAACATTGGCTCTTTTAAAACATCTAAAAGCGTCAGCCACCATTTGTGTTTTGGCTTGTGAATTTGCTCGTTGGTTCCAAATTTATTTCGATAAATTTGAACTTCCGCATCGGTCAAGCCAATGATGTTTTCGGGAATGTTTATTTTTTTTGACATAATAAAAGGCGTAAATTGAAACTATTCAAATTTAACGATTTTATTGTGATAATTTACTGATAATTAACAGGTTATTTGGTGTTTTAAACTGGAATTATTTTTAATTGATTTCAAAAAAAAGTTCAAAAATCATATGACTTTCGAACTTTAAAATTTTGCTTTTTTAGCTATTTCAATACATATTAAATATCATCAAAATCAATATCGGTAAAACTTGATGTATTTGGCAATTCACCATCTTCTGTTTTTTCGGCCGGATATTCTTTTTTGAAATCCTTTTGGTGTCTTTCAGAAATAACTTCTTCGCCTTTGTGATTTAACACATACGAAGTCATGTCTTCTAATATTTCTGCAAAAGCTGTAAAATCTTCTTTGTACAAATAAATTTTATGTTTTTTGAAATGAAATGAACCGTCTTCTTCTGTAAATTTCTTGCTTTCAGTAATTGTAATGTAATAATCGTCAGCTTTTGTAGCTCTCACATCAAAGAAATACGTTCTTCTTCCTGCTCTCAAAACTTTAGAAAAGATTTCCTCTTTTTCTAACATATCATTTTCTCTCATAATCGTTTTTTAAGTTTAATTACAATCCAAAAATGATAAAAAAAGGATTATAAAACAACAATTATGACAAATCTTTTTCAGAAAGTTGTTTCAAATACAATTCTTTGTAATAACCTTCTTGGTTTACCAATTGATTATGAGAACCTTGTTGGATAATTTCGCCATCTTCAATAATGATGATAGTATCCGCATTTTTAGCTGATGAAACCCGATTACTAACAATTATAGTGGTTTTATTTTTACAATATTCTAATAAATTAGTCAAAATTGTTTCTTCAGTTTCTGTATCTACAGCTGACAAACAATCGTCAAGTAATAGAATTTCGGGATTTTTTATTAACGCCCTTGCAATAGAAACCCGTTGTTTTTGACCGCCTGAAAGTGTGATTCCGCGTTCGCCTAAAACAGTTTCATACTTTTTTGTGAAGTTGATAATATTGTCGTGAACCGCCGCTTTTTTTGCCGCCGCAATAACTTCTTCATCTGTTGCATCTTCTTTTCCAAATTTGATATTGTTTTTTATCGTGTCAGAAAACAAAAAGGCATCTTGCGGTACAATCCCAATATTATTTCTTAAATCGAATAAATGAACGTCTTGAATTGGCACTCCATCAATTAAAATAGTTCCGTTAGTAACATCATACAAACGACTAATTAAGGTAAGAACACTCGATTTCCCCGAACCTGTTTTTCCTAATATTGCTAAAGTTTCACCTTTTTTTACTGTAAAGGAAACATTATTAAGCGCTTTTATGTTGGTATCGTCATAAATAAAAGTAACATTTTGAAATGTTATTTCTCCTTTTATAATAGAATGGTTTTCAGAATTATTTCTAATTTCTGGAACAATTTTCAAAAATTCATTGATACGTTTTTGCGAAGCTTCTGCCTCTTGAATCATCGAAGAAATCCAACCTAATGAAGCAACTGGCCAAGTTAACATATTTACATAAAGTATAAATTCGGCAATTATACCAATGCTTTTAATACTTCCGTTGATGTATAACATTCCACCAAAATAAATTACAACTAAATTGCTTACGCCAATTAAAGCCAGCATTAATGGTCCGAAAAGCGATTGCACTTTAGCCAAACTCATACTTTTTTCTTTGCTTTCTAAAGATAAATTATTAAGATTTTCCTGATGTATGTTTTCTAATGAATATGCTTTTATCACTCGAATTCCTGAAAAAACTTCTTGTGTGAAACTTGATATTTTTGATAAATATTGTTGAAAAATCGTACTTCTAACATTGATTTGCTTGCTTAATCTGAAAATTGCATACGATAAAATAGGCAAGGGAAGCAGCGTATATAATGTTAATGTCGGGGAAACATTATACATATATACTATTACAATTGCAAAACGAATGAAAGTATTTATCGTGTACATTACGGCGGGACCAACATACATTCGGACTTTTCCAACATCTTCGCTAATTCGATTCATTAAATCGCCAGTCCTGTTTTGTTTGTAGAAGCTTTGAGATAAATTTTCATATTGTCTAAAGACTTCATTTTTTAGGTCAAATTCAATGTGGCGTGACATCACAATCAAGGTTTGACGCATTAAAAATGTTAAAAACCCAGCAATGATAGTAGTTGCAATTACCAATAAAACGTTGTGAAACAGTTCGTTACGAATTATTGAAATATCAGATGTATTTGTTTTAGAAAATCTTTCAATTGCTTCAAATGATTTACTAATTAGTTTTGGCGTAAATAATGAAAAAATTTGGGCAACAATAGTTATGAAAATACCGAGTAGAAATCGATATTTATATTTGACAAAATATTTATTTAGATATTGTAATTCTTTCATTTTTGGAAGGAAATTTTATATTTTTAAAACTTAAAATCAGAATTGATTTAGATAAAATTCAGTTCGCAAATATACGTTTTAAAAAGGAAATTTTTCTTTAAGAAATACTTAAAATACTATAGAAATTTGATTTAAGAATTAAGATTTACATAAATTCATTTTAATTTAAATTGAAGAAAAGGTTTGTAAGTAGGTGCTTTTTTCAAAAATAGTACTATTTTTGCACGGTCAAAGATTTTCTTTAGCTAAATAATTAAATAAGTTCTTACCAAGTGTTAAATAGAAGACATATCCGTGTGAAAGTGATGCAATCGATATATGCGATGCACCAAAATGGTTCAGATAGTATTGAAAAAGAAGAAAAATTCTTGCTTTATAGTATCGATAATATTTTAGATTTATATCTAACAATGCTGTCTTCGTTAATTGAAATTGGTAAAAAAGAAGCTGTTTTTATTGAGAAATCAGGTCAAAAACATATCACTACATCGCAAGAGCGAAATCCCAATAAAAAATTCATAAACAATACCATTCTTCAGATTCTCTCTGAAAATAATTCTTTGAGTATTGCTTTAGAAAACAGAAAAATTAATCATTGGGAATTAAATGAAAATTACATCCAAATTCTTTTAGATAGCATAAAAAACAGTGATTTCTATGCTAAATATATGGCAAATGCTGTAAATAATTTTGAAGAAGACAAGCAATTTATTCTCGATATTTTTACGGAATTGGTTGTTCCTAACGAAAAATTATATGAGTTTTTAGAAGACAATAAATTGACTTGGATTGATGATATTCCAGTTGTGAATACGCAAATTATCAAACAATTAAAGCAAATAAAATCTGCAAAAGACGAAGCTTTTAGAGTTCCGAAAATATTTAAAGACCAGGAAGATAAAGAATTTGTTACTAATTTATTTAGAAAAACGGTTCTTAATGAAAGAGAATTGGCAAAAGAATATGTTGATAAAACACCCAATTGGGATTCGGAACGTATTGCTGAAATTGACACCATTGTACTGAAAATGGCTATTTGCGAGTTTGTGAAATTCCCTTCAATTCCTGTAAAAGTAACAATTAACGAATATTTAGAAATAGCAAAAGAGTATTCTACACCAAAAAGTAGTATTTTTATCAACGGAATTTTAGATAATTTGGTTAAAGAATTTGAAATTGCCAATAAATTGAATAAAATCGGAAGAGGTTTAATGTAAAATTTTATATAATTATGAATAAAAAAGTTGTTTTAGCAGCTGTTATCGGTTCCTTTTTATTTTTAGGAGCGTGTAAAAAAGAAGTGAAATTGAGACCTGATATGTTTAAGACTTCAAATTCGGCTTCAATTGGTATTCCAGAGCAAGAAAAAAGAGTAATTCCAGTAGATGGAAAATATCCTGTAATGACATTTGAAAAAACAGAATACGATTTTGGGACGATTGCTGCAGATTCAAAAGTGAATTATTCATTCAAATTTAAAAACACTGGGGAAGCGGATTTAATTATTACAAGAGCGATGGGTTCTTGCGGTTGTACCATTCCAGAATATCCAAAAACACCCATAAAAGCTGGAGAATCTGCAAAAATTGATGTTTCATTCAATTCTGCTGGTAAACACGGAAATCAACAAAAATCGGTTACAATTTCTACAAATACGAAAGCAGGAGTAGAGTCATTAATAATTAAAGCTTCAATAAAAGAGTAATTAACAATTTATAAATAAAAACAATTATGGAACAAATACAACAATTTTTACCGTTTATTTTAATGTTCGTGGTTATCTATTTCTTTATGATTAGACCACAACAAAAAAGAGCTAAATTGGAAAAACAATTTGAAAGCGACATAAAAGTGGGTGACAAAATCATCACAAAAAGTGGAATTCACGGAAAAATTTCTGAATTAAGCGAAACAACAATTGTTATTGAAACAATGTCTGGGAAATTGAAAATGGAGCGTTCTTCATTATCAATGGAAATGAGTGCTTCTTTGAACAAGAAATAAACTAATTATTTTATACCAAAAAGCCCCAATTTGGGGCTTTTTGTATTTTATAAAAATCTGAAAATTATTTTTTTGCTTTTTCTTTACTGAAATCTGTAGTTGCGGTTAATTGTGCAATTTTAATAATCACATCCGTAGCTTTTTGCATACTTTCAACAGGAACATATTCATATTTACCATGAAAATTGTGACCACCAGCGAAAATATTCGGACACGGTAATCCCATATACGATAATTGCGATCCGTCAGTTCCGCCACGAATAGGCTTAATCAAAGGCTTAATCCCTAATTCTCGCATTGCTTTTTCCGCAATATCAACAATATATTTCACAGGCATAACCTTTTCCTTCATATTGAAATATTGGTCTTTTACTTCTGCAATGCAAATATCTGAACCAAATTGTTTGGCATATTTCTTATTGATTTTTTTTGCAATAGCGTGAACAATTTCTTTACGTTTTTTGAATTTACTTGCACTATGATCTCTAATTATAAGTTCTAAAACGGTTTCTTCAATGCTTCCATTCAAGTGATGAACGTGGAAAAATCCTACATAACCTTTCGTTTCTTGGGGCGTTTCACCTTTTGGTAATTGATTAATAAAATCATTAGCAATCAACATTGAATTAATCATTTTTCCTTTGGCATAACCGGGATGAACGCTTTTTCCTTTGAAAGTAATTTTTGCACCTGCAGCATTAAAATTTTCATATTCTAATTCTCCAATCTGACTTCCGTCCATTGTGTATGCCCATTCGGCGCCAAATTTTGCCACGTCAAATTTATGAGCGCCACGACCTATTTCTTCGTCTGGAGTAAATCCAACTCTAATTTTTCCGTGTTTGATATCAGGATTTTTCACTAAGAATTCCATTGCCGTAACAATTTCTGTAATTCCCGCTTTGTCATCTGCGCCAAGCAACGTCAAACCATCTGTTGTGATTAATGTTTGTCCTTTATAAAGCAATAAATCTTTGAAATAATTTGGCGACAAAACGATATTTTGTTCTTTATTTAGAATAATATCACCACCATCATAATTAGGAATTATTTGAGGATTCACGTTGGCACCAGTAAAATCTGGAGTAGTATCAAAATGCGATACAAACCCAATTGTTGGAACTTCGTGCGCCACATTACTCGGCAAAGTAGCCATTATATAGGCATTTTCATCAATTGTAACGTCTTCCAAACCAATTGCTTTTAATTCCTCAACCAATTTATTTGCTAAAACCCACTGCTTTTCTGTGCTTGGAGTTGTTGTTGAATTTGGATCGGATTCAGAATCAATAATTACATAACTAATGAAACGGTCTATAATATGTTGCATAATATTTCTTTTTAATGAGTCGCAAATATACAGATTCTATTTTTAATCTTTATTTAGCTGTTGAAACAAACATTATTTATACATATTTAACTCAGCTAACTATCTTGGTGAAACTTATGCTAGCGCTTGAAAAAACAGTAAAGTATAAAAACATAATATGAATTTTGTATTCTATTAGGTTTTTCTTTATGCTTTTAGTCTTATAAACTATCGGGAATAATTGGGTGCCTCTTTGGTAATAGTCACATTATGTGGGTGGCTTTCGTTGATTCCGCTGGCAGTAATGCGAACAAAACGACCTGTATCTTGCAACGTTGGGATGTCTTTTGAACCGCAATAGCCCATTCCTGCTCGAAGTCCGCCAATGAATTGTTGCATACTTTCGTTTAATTCGCCTTTATAAGGAACGCGACCTACAATTCCTTCGGGAACTAATTTCTTAACATCATCTTCAACATCTTGAAAATAGCGATCTTTTGAGCCTTCTTGCATCGCTTCTACAGAACCCATTCCACGGTAGGATTTAAATTTTCGACCTTCAAAAATGATGGTTTCCCCAGGAGATTCCATCGTTCCTGCTAATAGCGATCCCAACATCACGCAATCGGCACCTGCAGCAATAGCTTTAGGAATATCGCCAGTGTAACGGATTCCTCCATCAGCAATTACTGGAACTCCCGAGCCTTTGATGGCTGCAGCGACTTCTAATATTGCAGAAAATTGTGGAAAACCTACCCCTGCAACGATTCTGGTAGTACAAATGGAACCTGGTCCAATTCCAACTTTCACGCCATCGGCACCATTTTCAACAAGAAATTTGGCGGCTTCTGGAGTTGCAATGTTTCCAACGATAACATCTATTTGTGGAAATTTAGCTTTTACTTCTTTCAAAACATTAACAACTCCTTGCGTATGTCCGTGGGCGGTGTCAATAATAATGGCGTCAACACCAGCATTTACAAGAGCTTCTGCTCTTTCAACGGCATCGCCTGTAACGCCAATGGCTGCTGCAACACGCAAACGACCAAAAACATCTTTGTTGGCAATTGGTTTTTGTGTCAACTTGGTAATATCTCGAAAAGTGATTAATCCTACCAGTTTATAATCGGCGTTTACCACTGGTAATTTTTCAATTTTATTGCCTTGCAAAACTACTTCGGCTTGTTCTAATGAAGTTCCCTCGGCAACAGTAACCAAATTTTCCGAAGTCATAACTTCAATAATTGGTCTTGCATTGTTTTTCTCAAAACGCAAATCACGGTTGGTTACAATTCCTTTTAGGATTTTATTTTCATCGACAATTGGAATTCCTCCAATGCCAAATTCTTTCATTGCATTTTTAGCGTCGGCAACGGTTGATGTTAACGGCAAAGTAACGGGATCTATTATCATTCCTGACTCCGCACGTTTCACTTTTCTAACTTTTGCGGCTTGTTGCGCAATGGTCATATTTTTATGCAACACCCCAATTCCACCTTCTTGCGCCATAGCAATTGCCATTGAACTTTCGGTCACGGTATCCATTGCTGCGGAAACTATGGGAACGTTTAAAGTAATATTACGAGAAAATTTAGATTGAATGCTGACTTCTCTAGGGAGTACATCGGAATAGTTTGGAATTAATAATACGTCATCGTAAGTTAGTCCTTCACCAATAATTTTTGTGTTGTGTGCGATCATTGCAATTTGTAGTTGAATTGCAAGCAAAGATAGTGTATTATTTTAGATTTGGCAAATGGTAAATGTTTGTGGATTGAATTTTTAAATACAATTAATGGAACTCGCCGAACAGTTTTGTGGCTTCGTTGTAGGCGCTTTCAAAACTCATTGGGCTGGTGTTGGTGTTTTGTTTTTGTGCCGTGAAATAGGATAATAATTTTTCGGTCGGCATATTTCCGGTAAGCGTATCGGTTGCCATTGGGCATCCACCGAAGCCTTGAATGGCGCCATCAAATCGCTGACAACCGGCGGTATATGCAGCATCTATTTTTTCAAACCATTTGTCTGGCGTGGTGTGAAGATGGGCTCCAAATTCGATTTCGGGGTATTTTGGGATTAAATTTGAGAATAAATAATGGATTACGTCTGGCGTTGAACTTCCAATGGTATCGGAAAGCGACAAGATTTTGACGCCCATATTAGATAATTTTTCTGTCCAATTGCCAACTATTTCGACGTTCCAAGGATCGCCATAAGGGTTTCCGAATCCCATTGATAAATAGGCTACGACTTCTTTGTTGTTTTTATCGGCAATTTCCAAAATTTCTTGTAAGGTAATTAAGGATTCGGCGATGGTTTTATGGGTATTCCTCATTTGGAAATTCTCAGAAATTGAGAATGGGAATCCTAAATATTGAATTTCTTTGTGTTGAGCAGCTGCGATTGCGCCTTGTGTATTGGCGATTATAGCTAGTAATTTGCTTTGTGTTTGTGACAAATCGAGTTGTGCTAAAACTTCAGCGGTATCTTGCATTTGGGGAATTGCTTTTGGGGATACGAAACTTCCAAAATCGATACTATCAAAACCTACTCGCAATAAAGATTGAATGTAGGCGACTTTTCGTGCGGTGGGAATAAATGGTTTTATTCCTTGCATAGCATCTCGCGGACATTCTATAATTTTTATTGGTTTCATCGGTTCAAATATAGCAAAAAGGATTAAAAATAAGAATAGAAATAGAAAAAATATTCAATAAATTAAGCCCTTTAGAGTTTAATTTTACGATTCTAACATTATAAACAACTAATAATTGGAAATCGATTAAAAAACCTTATTTTTGCAAAAAATTTAAAACCTATAAAATGGCTACGAATAGAACATTTACAATGATTAAACCAGATGCTGTCGCTAACGGACACATCGGAAACATTTTAGCAATGATTACAAATGGAGGTTTCAAAATCGTTTCTTTGAAATTAACACAATTGACAATTGCAGATGCACAAGCTTTTTATGCTGTTCACGCTGCAAGACCTTTCTACGGAGAATTAGTTGAATTTATGTCAAGAGGTCCAATTGTTGCTGCAATTTTAGAAAAAGAAAATGCTGTTGAAGACTTTAGAGTTTTGATTGGAGCTACAAATCCAGCGGATGCTGCAGAAGGAACTATTAGAAAAGCGTACGCTACTTCTATTGGAGAAAATGCTGTTCACGGTTCTGATAGCGATGAAAATGCAACCATTGAAGGAGCTTTTCACTTCGCAGGAAGAGAGCAATTCTAATATCAATAATTGTTTTTAGTGCTTAATCGCTAATAAAAACTAAATCAATAAAATTAAAAATCCCGTCTCGTTTATAATAACGATTTGGGATTTTTTATGTTTAAGTTAAATACTGACTATCTTAAAATTACATCTTTAACGATATCCCGACGCAATTCTTCATTTATCATGGCTATAATTTTAGATTTCCCATGGCTTAATTCTTCACGTAAAACGGATGACGTTAATTCTACATATAAAGTACTTCCTTTCAGTGTAACATTTTTAGTGTAACTATTCACGCCATTTCCCATTAATGAAACCCATGCCTCTTTCACAGAAACTTGATCCATTCCGGGTTGTAATTTATTACTTTGGATAATTTCCTTCAGAACATCACCAATAGAACTTTCATTATTTAGTCGTTTTGCCATCTCCTAAAATATTTATTGGTGCCGATTTTTTATAATGATACTCTGCCTTAGCAGCATTTATAACAACTAATTTGTCACTTGTTAACGTTTCAATTTCTTCCTTCCATTTAGCATAAGGTGTTTTGTAATTGATATATGCAATATCGTTTTCAAAAGTAATTTCAATATTTTCAGATTGATTATTCACTAAAAATCGACCGTCCAATTGTGGCATTACTTTCTTTCTGAAACCTTTATTTCCTTTTATTTGAAAATAATCAAACGACTCATTATACTTATATTCTTTTTTAGCTCCATCGAAAAAAGTCACTTTCTCGATTTCCCAGTAGCCATTCAGTTTAGAAATATCTTGTGTTGTAACTTTTTGATGACAAGCTGATAAAATAAATAGAAAAGTAATTGCAATAGTTTTTTTCATGGAAATAATAATTTCTACAAATTTACTTTTTTATAGTTTTGAAAGTCGAATTTATTTCAAATAAAAATCAAATTACATTAAACTTTTTTATATTTTTAAGGTCTAATTAAGAAACCCATTATGAAAAAAAGTAGCATTATACTATCATTTCTAATTGTAATTTTTACGAGTTGCTCTGATTCTTCTTCTACTTCTTCAAATTCAATGTACTTTCCCCCTATTGACGGAACTTCAGCTTGGGAAACTCAATCAATTTCAAATTTGGGATGGAATCAAAATGCGGTGCAACCCTTGTTGGATTATTTGGTATTAAAGAATTCTAAATCATTTATTATTCTTGTAAATGGCAAAATTGTAATTGAAAACTATTTCAACGGACACACAGCAACAACACTTTGGAAATGGAATAGTGCTGGAAAGACTTTAACATCTTCTGTCACAGGAATTGCTGAACAAGAAGGATTTATTAATACGAATAATAAGGTTTCAGATTATATAGGAACTGGTTGGACAAGTGCGCCTTTAGCAAAAGAAAATCTAATTACTTGCAAAAATTTATTAAAGATGGATTCGGGATTAGATGATACTTTGGGCGATGAAGTTTCACCAAGCAATCTTCAATATGTTGCGGATTCAGGTACTCGTTGGGCGTATCATAATGTATATGTAAAACTTCAAGACGTCGTTGAACAAGCAACTGGAAAAAGCTGGAATAACTATTTCAACACCAAGTTGCGAGATAAAATTGGAATGGGTTCAAATGGATTTTGGTATATAGGAACTGGCGCTAATTTAGGTTTGAAAATTTATTTCAGTACTACTCGTAGTATGGCTCGTTTTGGATTATTAGCATTAAATAATGGAAATTGGAATGGAACTCAAATAATCAATTCAACTTATTTAAATCAAGCTACAACTACTTCTCAAAATATTAATTTATCTTATGGGTATTTATGGTGGCTAAACGGTAAATCTAGTTTTCATTTACCTCAAACACAATTACAATTTAATGGGAGTTTAATTCCAACTGCACCAACGGATATGTATATGGCTTTGGGAAAAGACGATCAAAAAATTTATGTGGTTCCAAGTAAAAAAATGGTTGTTATCAGAATGGGTGATGCCGCAGATACTTCAAATTTAGCCTTGTCTGATTTTGATGAAGTTTTATGGCAGAAAATTAGAGCGTTGTATCAATAGAAATCGTCTCTATTTATTAATTTTTTTACTAAATCCCAAAGCAAATAAAATAACTCCAACAATCAAAAAAGCTAAATATAGACTTTGATTTTGGGTTCTGACTACATTAGAAAGCACAATAAAAACAATGCTGCACATGTAGAGATGAATCGGTTTTAGGTTTTTATAAAACTCCATTGGAAACTATTTAAAGAAGGAATCTACAAATTCATATTTATTGAAAACTTGTAAGTCTTCAATTCCTTCGCCAACACCAATATATTTTACTGGTATTTGAAATTGATCTGAAATACCAATTACTACACCGCCTTTTGCAGTTCCATCTAATTTTGT
>CANIFM010000056.1 GCA_947466955.1 Bacteroidota bacterium | reverse complement strand
TGTAACAACGCCAACGGTTCCGCCAGCAACGAAAATAATCGATACGCAATGCGGAATGGTATTACCGACTTTAAACACGGTTATAGTTGCTACTTGGATTTCTGGTGTTTCTGGATATCGTTTTGAAGTTGTTAACGGAACTACAACTAGAATTATAGATACTCCTAACAGAGGATTTAGTTTATCTTCTTTATTAGGTGGTGGTGCTTACAGTACTACTTATACTATTAGAGTAGCTACAAAATACTTTGATGTTTCGACTAATCAAATGGTATGGGGAGAATATGGAACAAGTTGTAATGTATCAACTCCAAGTGATCCAAATACAGCTAGAGCAATTGTAGGAAAAGCTATTGTAACGAATGTAGTTTCTGTGAAAGTGTATCCAAATCCATTTACAACTAACTTTAAACTGGATTTCAGTTCTTCAAGCGAAAGCAATGTTGAAATAGTTGTTTACGATATGATTGGAAGACAATTAGAAAGACTTCAAGTTGGTAGTTCAGAAATGAATAACTTAGAACTTGGAAATAACTATCCTTCTGGAGTTTACAATGTTATTGTAAAACAAGGAGAAGAAGTTAAAACGCTTCGAGTGATTAAAAGATAATTACTTTTGAAATAAGATTTGAAAACCTGTCCAAGAAATTGGACGGGTTTTTTTTTGAATTGTATTGAACTAAAATAATGATAGAGATAAATTAATTTCCGCTACTCGACAGGTTTTGGGATTGATCGCTAAAAAGCTCGGGATTTTCCCTTCCATTAGGGCTCAAAAAAAAGAGAACATTTACGTTCTCTAATTCACTTTGTTCCCGAAATTATGTTTTTAAATGTTCTTTTTCGCCTTAATCATCATTTCAAGCATGTCCCACATTTCATCTGGAACAGCCTCCAATAAATTAAATTGACCAGCACCTTTAAGCCATTCGCCACCATCAATTACCACCACTTCCCCATTGATATACGCAGAAAAATCAGAAACTAAATAAGCCGCTAAATTGGCTAATTCCTGATGATCACCAACACGTTTCAAAGGTACTTTTTTGGATAAATCAAATTTTTCTTTCAAATCTCCAGGTAACAATCTGTCCCAAGCTCCTTTTGTAGGAAATGGTCCAGGCGCAATGGCATTGGTTCGAATACCGTATTTTGCCCATTCGACAGCCAAACTTCTAGTCATTGCAAGAACTCCAGCTTTTGCAGTCGCACTTGGAACTACATAAGCAGAACCCGTAAAGGCATAAGTAGTAACAATATTCAACACGGTTGATGTTTCTTGTTTGCTGTCAATCCAATGTTTTCCAAAGGCAAGTGTGCAGTTTTTTGAACCTTTCAAAACAATATCAATTACAGTATCAAACGCATTTGCCGAAAGGCGCTCTGTTGGCGAAATAAAATTCCCTGCAGCATTATTCAGTAATACATCTACTTTTCCATACGCTTTTAGAACTTCTTGTAACATGGCTTCCACTTGGTCGTAATGGCGTACATCGCATTGAACTGGGAGACAAGTTCCACCAGTTTCAGCTTCTAATTCGGAGGTTGTAGTTTTTAGTTTTTCTAAATCACGGGAAGTTATGGCTACTTTGGCACCCAATTCCATAAAATATTTGGTCATTGCCTTTCCTAAACCACTTCCGCCACCGGTAACCACAATTACTTTGCCTATTAAGGCATCATCACGAAGCATTTTTGCTGAAAAATTCATAGTTTGTATTTTTATAATTGTAAATATAGGAAATAATTAGTATGCGTGCATAGTATTTGTTGATTATTCTTACACCTGACAGGTTTTAAAAACCTGTCAGGTGTAAACGGTAAAGTTACATACCTAAAAAAGTATCAATTGATAAATCATTTATTTTTTGTTGATGGACATATTTAAAATTTTCAAGGTCATTAAAAAAGGCAATAACTTCAGTTCTTTTTAATTTTGTTTTCTTTTCAGAAACACATGTAATGTATGAACTCCAAGGATAATTCAATGGATGTTCACAAATAGCATGATGCACAGGATTATTATGTATATATGCAATGAGATTTTGAAAGTAACTTTCATTAGAAATCATTTTTCTTTTGAAAGGTCTTTCAAACATTGGTCCATGGCGATTATAACTTTTATTATATGCTTTTGTATAGGCATTAAATAAATTTGAAAACGATTGTGATGGCTCAATTATCTTATTGAGACTTAATTCGTCAGCATTTTTAATTCGAATTAATAAATGAAAATGATTCTTCATTAAGCACCAAGCAAAAGTTTCTGCAATTGGTTCAATATGATTGTCATAAAGCTTTAAAAAATACTCGTAATTTCTTTTCTCTTTAAAAAGTGTATCACTATTTATTCCACGATTATATATGTGATAATATTTACCATGTATAAGAGGTTCAATTACGTGCATATATTAATTTATGTATTTATATCCTATTTACCTGACAGGTTTTTAAAACCTGACGGATATATTCAAAAGTATTATTCTCCAATCAAAATCTCCAATATCTTTATTGCAGCTTCACTAATTTTAGTTCCAGGTCCAAAAACAGCAACGGCTCCAGCATCAAATAAAAATTGATAATCTTGTGCAGGAATTACTCCGCCAACAACTACCATAATATCTTCGCGACCATATTTTTTTAGTTCTTCAATAACTTGTGGAACTAACGTTTTGTGCCCAGCAGCCAAGGAAGAAACGCCAAGAATATGCACGTCATTTTCAATAGCTTGTTTCGCAGCTTCTGCAGGTGTTTGAAATAACGGACCTATGTCCACATCAAAACCAACATCAGCGTAGCCAGTTGCTACTACTTTTGCACCACGATCGTGACCGTCTTGTCCCATTTTTGCAATCATAATTCGTGGACGACGACCTTCTTGCTTTGCAAATTTGTCCGCCATCTGTTTTGCTTTTTCAAAACTTTTGTCGTCTTTAATTTCTTTACTATACACGCCGCTAAAGGATTTAATTTGAGCTTTATATCTTCCAAAAACAGTTTCTAAGGCATCGCTAATTTCGCCCAAAGTGGCCCTGTAACGTGCTGCTTCAACCGCAATTTCCAGTAAGTTTCCTTCTCCAGTTTTTGCAGTTGCGATCAATTTATCTAATGTTTCTTTTACTTTTTTTGTATTTCGTGATGCTTTTATTTTATCTAATTGTTCCAATTGTTGCTTGCGAACCATTTGATTGTCAACATCTAAAATATGCAAAGGATCTTCTTTTTCTAATCGGTATTTATTAATTCCAACAATTACATCTTGGCTACTGTCAATTCGTGCTTGCTTTCTTGCGGCAGCTTCTTCGATTCGTAGTTTTGGAATTCCAGCCTCGATTGCTTTGGTCATTCCGCCTAATTCTTCAACTTCTTCAATTAGTTTCCAAGCATTTTGTGCAATTTCATTGGTCAAACTTTCTACATAATAACTTCCTGCCCAAGGATCAACTGTTTTGGTAATTTTGGTTTCTTCTTGTAAATAAATTTGTGTGTTTCTTGCAATTCTAGCAGAGAAATCTGTTGGTAATGCAATCGCTTCATCCAAGGCATTGGTATGCAAAGATTGTGTTCCTCCAAAAGCTGCGGCTGTTGCTTCAATACAAGTTCGTGCCACGTTATTAAAAGGATCTTGCTCTGTTAAACTCCAACCCGATGTTTGGCAATGTGTTCTTAAAGCTAGTGATTTTTCATCTTTTGGGTTGAACTGTTTTACTAATTTAGCCCAAATCATTCGTCCTGCACGCATTTTGGCGATTTCCATAAAATGGTTCATTCCAATTGCCCAGAAAAAGGATAGGCGAGGGGCAAATTCGTCAATTTTCATTCCAGTAGAAAGCCCTGTTCTTATATATTCTAAACCGTCTGCCAAGGTATAGGCCAATTCAATATCGGCGGTTGCTCCAGCTTCTTGCATGTGATAGCCTGAAATTGAAATTGAGTTGAATTTCGGCATTTTTTTGCTTGTAAATTCAAATATATCGGCAATAATTTTCATTGAAGGCGTAGGTGGATAAATATAGGTATTACGAACCATAAATTCCTTCAAAATGTCGTTTTGGATTGTTCCAGAAAGTTGTTCGGGTTTTACGCCTTGTTCTTCTGCAGCAACGATATAAAAAGCCATAATTGGTAAAACTGCTCCATTCATTGTCATTGATACCGACATTTCATCCAGAGGAATTTGGTCGAATAAAACCTTCATATCTTCAACAGAATCAATGGCAACACCAGCTTTTCCAACATCGCCAACAACGCGTTCGTGATCTGAATCGTAACCGCGGTGTGTTGGTAAATCAAATGCAATGGAAAGTCCTTTTTGACCTGCAGCTAAATTTCTTCTATAGAACGCATTACTTTCTTCGGCAGTTGAAAATCCTGCATATTGACGAATTGTCCAAGGTCTTCGGACAAACATTGTAGCATACGGACCACGCAAATTGGGTGCGAAACCAGCCGCAAAATCCAAATGTTCTAAATTTTCAATATCAGATTTTGAATAGGTTGGTTTAAGTTCAATTCCTTCAGCAGTAAGAAAATTTTCAGAGGAATGCACTGAATTATTTTCAACTTTCGGTTCTTGACTTTCGACTAACGTAATATGTTGTAAGTTTTTTCTTTTCATTTTGTAGTGACTATTTACACTAATTTATATCGCTTATTATTCTGTACCTAATCGTTCTTGTTCTATTTTCTCTGCTAATCTTTTTTCGATTATTGGCGTAATCAATGTTTTTCTTGGCTTGACTTTTACAAATGGAAACAATTCTAAATCGTGTTTCATTTTGTCGTCTTTGTTAGGATATTTATTCGTTCCCAATAAAACTTCTTTTCCAGAATCGAATAATTCTTGTTCCTTGTCGGCGCTTTCTTGAATTTTTCTTTTGATAATTCCCTCGTTCAATTGTTTTAGGAATCCGCCATTTGCTTCTATATCTTTAAATAAAGTCAATGCTTTTTCTGCCAATTGATTGGTAATACTTTCAATGTAATAAGTACCATCGGCAGGATTATTTACTTTATCAAAATAGCTTTCATTTTTTAAAACTAATAATTGATTTCTGGCAATTCGATCTCCAAATTCATTGTCTTTATGATATAAAGCGTCATAAGGAAGATTGGCAATTGCATCTGCACCACCAATAATCGCCGACATACATTCGGTTGTAGTGCGCAACATATTCACATTATAATCGTAGATTGTTTTGTTTCTTTTTGTTGGCGAAACCAATAAATGACATTCTAAATTGTGGTTGTATTCTTTGGCTATTAAATGGAATAAAATACGCAACGCTCGTAATTTTGCGATTTCAAAAAAGTAGTTCGTTCCCACCGAAATTTGAAAAACTATAGGTTGGTTAATAATTGAAATTCGGTTTAAATATTCGTTGGCGTGAGCGAGTGAATAGGCAATTTGTTGTACCATATTGGCACCAGCATTTTGATATAAAGTTACGTCAATACTGATAATTGAACTTTTTGAAACTTTTTTTGAAAGTGAATTTAGAGTTTCAAAATTGTCTTTTTCTTTGGTTTTAAACCAATTTCCTTCTTTTGCCAATTGACCAATTGGGTCTAGGTTACAATATATTTTTGCGTTTCTTTTTTGTGCAATTGCTTCGATTTTAGAAACGAAATCGATTGAAATAAAATCCAAATTGAAGTAAATTGTAACGCTTTCTAAAGGTAGTTTTTCTAATAGTTTTTCAACGTCAATGGTTTCATCTTCAATGGAAAAACGGATGCTTTCGGCACCACGGCTGATTGATTCTAATGCTCTTTCAATTGATTTTTCGAGGTCGAAAACAAAAATGTTTTGGCATATTTTGAATTCGGTAGCGTTTGTATTTACAGGTAAAATAGTTTGTAAATCGTCTTGATGGTAAAATGGTTTTACCTTTATATTTTCAGGCGAATTCCAAATTAGGGTGTCATTATAATCGGCGCCTTTGAGTTCAAATTGTATTTTTTGTTTCCATTGTTTTGAAGAAACGGATTCAAATTCAGAGAATAATGCAGTATCCATTTTGGGTTTATTTTTAAATTATTTTTTTATTGTATCGCCTTCAAATTCAACTATATAAATGTCTTCGCTGTCTTTTTTCATATAGTATTTCTCGCGTGCATATTTTTCTACTTGGTCTTGATTTTTCAGTAATTTGATGTTTTCTTTATCTTTTCTGATTTCGTCTTGGTAGTATTTTTTATTGTCTTGTAATTCGTCAATTTGATTGTTCAGCACCCGTTGATCCATATAGGAATAGTTGTCTAAAAAAAGCATCCAAGTTCCAAATAATAGTAAAATTAAAAGGTACTTATTGCTAATTATTTTTAGCCAAGGTTTTTTTTGAATTGTTTTTTTTAACGGATTTTTCATAGTTAAGACGGAATGTTTTTTAGCCCTGATGGAAGCGGTATCCCTCGCGTTTTAGCGAGGATTTAGCGGACAGCAGGAAATAGCTCCAAAAAAATAATGGTATAAAATTAGTGAAAATTTTATGAAATCCGCTGATTTATTACGGCTCTTACCACATCAATCGCAACGGTATTGTATTTATCGTTTGGAATGATGATGTCGGCAAAGGCTTTTGTAGGCTCGATGAACTGTTCGTGCATAGGTTTCAGTGTGTTTTGATACCTGTTTAGGACTTCATTCATGTCTCTTCCGCGTTCGGCAATATCTCTTCTTAATCTTCGGATGAGGCGTTCATCGGAATCGGCGTGAACGTATATTTTTACATCAAAAAGATCTCTTAATTCGGCGTTGGCGAGAATTAGAATTCCTTCTACAATCATTACTTTTCGAGGGTGTGTAAATACGGAATCGTCTGTTCTGTTGTGTGTTACAAAAGAATATACAGGTTGGTTGATGTTGTTTCCAGCTTTTAATTCTTTGAGATGGGCAACTAATAATTCAAAATCGATGGCTCGTGGATGGTCGAAATTAATAAGAGAACGCTCGTCGAAACTCAAGTTGTGGGTTTCCTTATAATAGGAATCTTGCGAAATTATTCCTACTTCGGTTTCTGGTAATTCGTTCATAATTTGGTGAACAACCGTAGTTTTTCCACTTCCTGTTCCTCCAGCAATTCCAATAATTAACATAGTTGAGAGATTTTATTGAAGCAAAAATAACAATTTAAAATTTGGAAAGTAAATTTTGTTTAAATGTTTTGAAGTTCCATTTTGTGGTCTGCGTTGAATAGCGGTATTAAACTATAGAATTATTTGCGTGTATTTCAATATTCTAATTAAAATAATTCAAATTAAACTATTGTTTTTCTGTTAATTGCATTCATGAATTCTTCTTTTTTTCTAATGGAGACAGGTAGTTTTTCGCCATTTGTAAGTTCTATTTCCAAGACATTTGTTTTAGTGAAACGAGATACATAATTTAAATTCACCAAATAGGATTTATGAATACGTTGAAAAATCTTTAAAGGCAAAATTTGCTCAATATGCTTTAATGTTTTACTTAAAATAATAATCCTACCATCTAAACAAATTACTCTGCAATAACTACTACTTGCTTCACAATAGAGTATTGAACTTAATTTTATTAGTTCAAATCCATTTTCTGTTGGTAATGCAATTCTATTGAAATCGGAACTTCCGTTGTCTAAATTTTCAAATATTTTAAGTAATTTAATTTGTTTATCTAGTTGATTGTATTTATTTTCAAATTTCTTAAAAGCGTCATTTAAATCGATTAAATTTATTGGTTTAATTAAATAATCTAAAGCGCTAATTTTAATTGCATTTAATGCATAATCAGTATGAGAAGTTGTGAAAACCACATCAAAAGTGATTTTTTGTACTTCTTTTAATAGTTCGAATCCATTTTTGTCAGGCATCTGAATATCGAGAAAAACAAGTTTTGGGTCAAATAGTTCAATTGCAATAATCGCAGTATCTACACTTTCGCAAATTGCAGCAATAATATATTTTTCAGAAAAATAATTGTTAATTAATTTTTCTAAAATCCCCCTTGCAATTGGATCGTCATCAACTATTATTAGTTTTACCATGCTATAAAAGTAAGGAGTTTTATTTGTTAAACGGCTTTTAAATAGAAATGTTATTTGTTATTTTTTTATTACAATTCTTTTCTAAACGTTTTTCTTCGGCAAATGATTTTTGGGTCGAATTTTTTCCAAAGCAAATGAATGGCGTGATTGTCTGCCAATTCTGGTGTTCGAATGCAATTTTGAATTCCTTTTTCTGTAAAAGTGGTGTGGTATTCTTTGAAAATTATGGCATGAACGCCTTTATTTTGGTAATCAGGATGAACTCCAATAAGATAAAAAGTCACGTCTTTGCTATGGTTTCGAGCTTTTATTAAATGGAGAAATCCAAAAGGGAATAATTTTCCATTTGCTTTTTGCAAGGCTTTAGAAAAACTTGGCATTACAATGGCAAAAGCAACCAGATTTCCATCTTTATCTTCTACAAATTTGATGTATTCTGGATTTATGAAACTTATGTATTTTTTCTTGAAATATTCTTTTTGAACGTCAGAAATAGCTACAAATGAGGATAAACTGGCGTACGATGCATTGAATAAATCAAACATTTTATCCACATACGGCATAACGTCCTTAGTCTTTTTGAAGTTGAGCGCTTTGAGTTGGTACCGTCTTTTAATTAATTCCTGAGCTTTATCAAAATACTCCAATTTTACATTTTCGAAAGGGAATTTATTTTCGAGATATTCTTTCTCCGTCACGAAGCCTAATTGTTCAAAATGAGTCGCATAATATGGGTGATTGTACCACGTAATCATAGTTCCTAATTGGTCAAAACCTTCTGTAAGTACTCCAACTTTATCTAAATTGGAAAATCCCATCGGCCCTTCCACGTGTTCCAAATTGTTTTTTCGTCCTAATTCATATACTTTTTCAAGAAGTGCTTTGGTAACTTCAATATCGTCAATTACATCAAACCACCCAAAACGAACTTTCTTTTTTTGCTGGTCATTGACTTCGCTCCAATTAATGATTGCGGCTATTCGTCCGACTATTTCATTGTTTTTATACGCCAAATAAAAGGAAGCTTCTGCGTTTTCAAAAGCTGGATTTTTGGTTTTATCAAACGATTCTAATTCATCGGCAATAATTGGCGGAACCCAATATTCATTGTTTTTATATAATGAAAACGGGAATTTTATGTATTCTGTTAGCTCTTTTTTTGTAATCGCTTCTTTTATTGTAATCATATTTATTGGGTAACAAAAAAGTTAATTAGCTGTCTTTCGGCAGATTATTTTTAGCCACGAATTTCAATAATTTCCACAAATTTATTCTTGCTAATTTGTGAAATTCGTGGCTACTATTTTGGTCTATTTGCCTTTTGAAGTTGGAACTTCATCAACTCGTTTTTTGCTTTTGTCTTTGTCTTTTCCTTTTTTACCCTTTCCTTTTTTATCTTTTTCAGATTTTGGTTTAGGAGTTCTCAGCATTACTTCATTATAATTGTCATCAAAACGCCAAGAAATTCCAATTCCTGCTACAAAAAGGGAAGGGGTGTTTTTGAAATTTACGGCTAAATTGGCATCAATTTGAATATTTTCTTGTATTAAATATGCTGCTCCACCACGAGCCACATTGTCTGCATAAAAATCACTCATGTAGGCTTGTGTTTCCAAAAACCCTGTCCATCTTGGCGTAAATCCTCTCGTTAAAGTCAATATATAGCCATAAGATGGGTAATCAGTGGTAATTTTATCTGCAATAATATTAGTTACAAATACAAATTTTCCAAATTGATTTTGAGTAATCAACATTGCTTTTGGACTTATTTTTGGGTCTGTAGGAAATGAAAATTCATTTTTCGATAAATTGATATTTAATCCTGCATAAACCCCAACGGATGGTATTAAATTTCGATAACTAAATTTGTGATTGGCTTTCCAACTGTAAACATTTACTTTTTCCTCGTAGTTTTTATTTGGGTCATAAATCAAGTATTTCGCACCAAAAGTGGTTTGTTTGAAGGCTTTTCTTCTATAACTTTCAAAATCAGTTTTGTAGGTGTCATTTTGATATTGCAAATCGAGATTGAATTCTAATTGTTCTAAAAAAGCACCGTATCGTAGGTTTAAATCAGAGCCGACTCCTTTCGCTTCATAACCCAAAAGGTCGTGTTTTTCGATACTTCCGTAAAAACCCATTTCAGCTTGAATTACTGTTTTTCCTACTGAAAATGCCGCCATAGATTTTCCTGGGCGATTGGAATTGATAACATCTGTAAATTGCGCATTCAGTATTGATGTTGAAAATACTGCTATTATAAGGACAAAAAGAGTGCTTCGAGTCATAATTTTGGGTTTAAATTTATTTCAATTCAAATGTACCATAATTTATTATTTATTTAAGAATCATATTTTAAAATTGTTGCGTAATTTGTAATTTGATTTATTATTTTTGCATAAATTATTTTGATTATGGAAACGGCTTCTTTTGCAGGTTTTATTGAAACTATTTGCTACATATTAATGTTTTATTATGTTTTTAAATTTTTGGCGCGTTTACTTTTGCCAATAATGGTTAAAAAAGTAGTTGAAAAAGCGGGTCAAAATTTCCAACAACAATACCAAAACCAACAAAATCCTAACAATCAAGAGGAAAAAGTTTCTAATACTTCGTCAGCTTCAAAACCTCGTGAAACTAAAAAAGTAGGCGAATATGTTGATTTTGAAGAAATAGAATAGTCACTGGATGCATTTGCTTTTTTAAATTCAGATTTGTTTAATTTATTTTTTACTTTTACAGTCATCTAAAAATAAAAAATGAAAAGATTAGAAAGAATTTATCCTCACGCAATTTCCGTTTTTGGTTTTATTTTAATTTCCCTATTATATTTTTATCCCGTTCTTCAAGGCAAGAAAATTGCGCAATCCGATATTGCCCAATATACAGGAATGGCAAAGGAGCAAAATGACTTCCGAGCTACTGAAAATGAGGAGCCGTATTGGACTAATTCTGCTTTTGGAGGAATGCCAACGTATCAATTGGGTGCCAATTATCCCCACGAATACATTAACAAATTGGATGCTACTTTACGATTTTTGCCAAGACCAGCCGATTACTTATTTCTTTATTTCTTAAGTTTTTATGTCTTATTATTAGTTTTAAAAGTAGATCCTTTGAAAGCCTTTTTTGGTGCATTGGCATTTGGTTTTTCAACCTATTTGATAATTATTCTAGGTGTTGGACATAATGCAAAAGCACACGCAATTGCTTATATGCCGTTAGTTGTTGCTGGAGTTCTTTTGGTTTTCCAACGCAGATTTCTTGTTGGTGGTTTATTGACAATGATAGCCGCAGCCTTGGAATTGAATGCCAATCATTTTCAAATGACCTATTATTTGTTGTTTTTAATACTGATAATTTCGGTTTATTATATTTATAATTATGTCAAAGAAAAGGATTTTAAGACCTTACTATATTCGTTGGGAGTTTTTGCAATTGCAGGAATTTTAGCCATTGGTGCGAATGCTACTAATTTATTAGCTACTGCCGAATATGCAAAATACAGCACTCGGAATAAAAGTGAATTAACCTATAGTCCTGACGGTTCAAAAAGCGTTTCTGATAATGCAATGTCTCACGAATACATCACCGAATACAGTTACGGAATTGCGGAAAGTTTCAACTTGATTTCCCCTCGAATTTTTGGTGGTTCTAATGGAGAAAATATTGGAACAAATACGAATATGTATGAATTCTTAATTGGAAAAAGTGTTCTTGAAGACCAAGCGAAAGATTTCGTTTCGAGTATGCCTGCTTATTGGGGAGACCAACCAATTGTTGCTGCCCCAGCATATATTGGCGCCGTAGTTTTCTTCCTTTGTTTGTTGGCTTTATTTATGGATAAACGCAAAATCAAGTATATTTTTGTTGCCGGAGCTTTGGTTTCTTTGGTGCTTTCTTGGGGTAAAAACTTCCCGATTTTGACCGATTTCTTCATCGATTTTGTTCCAATGTACAACAAATTCAGAGCTGTTTCTTCCATTCAAGTGGTGTTAGAATTGTGTATTCCTGTTCTTGCAATTATGGGATTACAATCCTTTTTTAAAGAAGAAAAAGACCAACAATTGAAAGGTTTATATACTTCTGGTGGTGTTTTTATTGGAATAATAGCATTTTTATTAGTAATAAAAAGTCAGTTTAATTTCTCGGGTGGAAGTGATGCTTATTTTCTTCAAAACTACGGTCCTGAATTTGTAGATGCTTTAAAGGAAGATAGAAAAAGCTTGTATTCTGCTGATTTATTGCGTTCTGGGTTTTTAGTTTTGGCTGCTTTTGGAATTTTATGGTTTTTCATAAAAAACAAATTGGCTAAAAATACTGCAATTATTTTGGTTGGTTTCATTATGATTTCAGACTTGTTTTTTATTGATAAAAATTATTTGAACGCTAAGAATTTTGTTAATCCAAGTGATGTTGACGTTCCATTTCAACCCACCGCTTCAGATTTAGAAATACTTCGAGATACGACTCACTACCGTGTTTTTGAAGTAGATGGCAATATGTCAAATGCAAGAACTTCCTATTTTCATCAATCAATTGGGGGTTATAGTGCGGTTAAACCTCGTAGAATGCAGCAATTATTTGATTACCAAATTGCAAAAAACAATACTGAAGTTCTGAATATGTTGAATACAAAATACATTATTCAAACGGATTCGACTGGTGCAGCATTTCCAACTTCTAATCCAAATGCCAATGGAAATGCGTGGTTTGTTCAAAAAGTGAAATTCGTAAATTCATCTGATGAAGAAATGAAAGCATTGGACAGTTTAGATACCAAAAATGGCGCGATTGTAAATCAAAAAGAATTTGGAACACAATTGAATAATACCTCTTTTGTAAGAGATAGTTTGGCAACTATTACGATGAATAGCTACAAACCAAATCATTTGAAATATACTTCTAATAATCCAAATTCAGGATTGGCAGTATTCTCAGAAATGTATTATGCTGATGGTTGGAATGCTTTTATTGATGGTGAAAAAGCGAATTATTTTAGAGCAGACTATGCACTTCGAGCGATGGAAATTCCTTCTGGAAAACACAGTGTCGAATTCAAATTTGAGCCACAAGTTGTAAAAACGGGAAGTACAATTGCTTTAATAAGTTCTGTTTTAATGTTGTTTTTATTGATTGGCGGAGTTTATATGGAAAGAAAGAAAGGAAAGTTTATTGTATAATATTTATTTGTAAATTTGAT
>CANIFM010000055.1 GCA_947466955.1 Bacteroidota bacterium | reverse complement strand
TTTTTTAATTTCAGAAATTAATTGACCATCGTTTGTAAATCCTTCTAGGAGAACTTGAATTTCTGATTGATTTCCTTTTGGGAATGAAACTTCAAAATTCTGATTGTCTTTGAGCATTATTTTGGGATACCAACCCAAAGTTCCAAACGAATAAAACTCTTTTTGAGTTTCAAATTGCGAGTTTTTAAAGTTATTGTTTTTTGAAAAACCCGTGGTAACAATAAGCGAAGTGTATTTTGTTCTAAAATAGTCATTTTTCACTCCTTTTTTAAGGTAAATATTTATTGTTCCCGTAGTTCCTCCAGCCATTGAAAAACCAGTTTTGTCAATATATATTTCGTCAACTTCGTTTAAATATAGACTATATAAAAGATTTAAATCGAATACTATTTCATTATCTATATAAACTGACGGTGCAGCCCCATTCTCTGAAAACGCTCCGTTTCTTGGATTTTTAATATAGGCACTATTGTCTTCTTGACTTATTCCCGTTTTATAACCATTTCTTCCTATAAATTCAAGGACATTTCCAAATGCATTTTCGTCAATTTTATAAGCAGTTGCTGAACTTGAACCCACTTCATTATTATGAGTGAATACTTGTTTTTTATACTTATTTTTAATTTTTATTTCCGATAGATTGATAGTTTCACCATCTGATTTTGAAGTTGTAAACGTAAAGTTGTTTTCTAATTTTTTTAATGGCGGACAATTCGTCTTTTCACTACACAGAAGCTGTTTGATTAATGTATCGTTTCGTATAAGTTTAACAGCCATTTTTGTATAAATCGCCATGTTCTTTTCATTCAACATCTGTAATAAAAACACGGTGGAGTCTCGAGCAAAATAATTCTCAAACTTAAATTCATTGTTTTCATCAATTGTAGTTTCATCAAAAACATTATCATTCAATGAGATTAATGAAATTTTGTATTTGGATTTCGGATTTAATTTTTTCTCAACTTTACCACTAATCGTTACCCCTTTAGTAAATCGAAAAGTCATTTTTGGTGGATTTGATATTATATCTTTCCAAAGGTATTTACTTCGATGTTGATTGAGCATCAAAAGTTCCATATCCTGATTTCTTGTGATATTTTCTAAATCGTAGTAAGAATATGTTTCAATTTCAGGATGTTCTAAGTAAGCGTTTAAATAAAATGTTCCTAAAATTGACCTTTTTTGTCCTCCACAAGAATTATTTTCAGGAAGCACACTTAAACTTAAATTTGCTTCTTTCAAATCAGAATATCCAGATAACGAAATGCTGTCATTAGCAATGTTTTTCGCTTCAAATTTTATGTTTGGTTTCTGTGTTCCATAAATATAAACCAATCTTTCAGCAACTTCGTTGAAATTTTCATCGATTACTCGAATGTTATTTACGCCATTTGACAAGTACTTTTTATCAAAGTCAAGAATTTGTTCCCGCTCTTTATTATTAAATGTAAATACTTTTTGGATTGAATTTCCATCTTGATGAATTAGAAGTATGTACTTTTTATTTTCATATAATGCAACTCCAGAATCATTTGTATTTACAGAAATTACCAAATGATTGTTCGATAAATTATT
The DNA here is from genome assembly GCA_947466955.1 of Bacteroidota bacterium. GTDB lineage: Bacteria > Bacteroidota > Bacteroidia > Flavobacteriales > Flavobacteriaceae > Flavobacterium. The sequence goes on along the minus strand of CANIFM010000055.1, from coordinate 12,074 downwards.
GTTATAACTTATCTTCATTCCAACATCATTCGTTTTTGGTAATGGTTCTGAGAAATTCATTTTATCAGAATGAAATTTGATAAAGTAGTTTTCGTTAGGAATTGGAGTGAAATAAAAATTTCCATTTCCCATTTTATTAGTTGAAAATTTAGCTATATCATTTGATTTGGAATCAATAATAATACCGTCAGAAATAGTTATCCCTTTGTGATTACAATCAATTATTTTAACACCAACTCTATTAACAACACCATTAATGATAACGCCACTTTCTGGAAAAAAGGAAATTTTAGCTGTGTTCAAATCTGGTTGATTTCTATCAAAACTATAAGGCTCATTTTTATTAATTACTTCTATAATTTGTTGAAATGAATCATCTTCTTTGAAATTATTCATCCAATTGGTATAAAAATGAAATTTATACATCCCCGATTTGAATTTTTCATTTAAGTGAATAACCCCTTCAAAAGTTCCCGATGCTGTAAAAAGTAATTGTTTTTGAATCACTTCATTTTGCTCATTATAAATAACTAATTGAACGTTGGCAGTATATAAATGGGGCGAACTATTGTTTTTGCTATACACATATCCTTTGAAACCGATGTCTTCAGTATTTACAAATATCGTTTTGTTGAAATGAACATGAATGATTTCTCGATCATAATGAAAATAATTTTCGATGCTATTTTTAATTTTCTCTTGATTTTCAGTATTTTGAGAATAAGATTGAATGAAAAAAAATAAACTAAAAATAGTAATGTAAAATCTCATTTGAGTATTAATATTAAGGGAAGTTATAATTACATTTAATAATAGCGGTAAATTTAGATACAAATAAAAAGGAATTTGTTAAATTATTTATAATATTATTCTTAAGATTTGATTCAGAAAGCAATCACTAAAAAGCAAAATCCGCTTCATCATTGACGAAGCGGATTTTTTTTTTGAATGTTATTTAAATTACATCATTCCCGGCATACCTCCACCCATTGGGTTTCCGCCACCATTTTCTTCTTTGATTTCTACCAAAGCACATTCTGTAGTTAATATCATTCCTGCAACTGAAGCCGCATTTTCTAAAGCAACACGAGTTACTTTTTTAGGATCGATAATTCCTGCTTTTAGCATATCTACATATTCGTCAGTTTTGGCATTGTATCCAAAATCTCCTGTCCCTTCAGCAACTTTTGCAACAACAACAGATCCTTCAAGACCAGCGTTTTCAACAATAGTTCTCAATGGCGATTCTATTGCACGAGAAATAATTTGAATTCCTGTAGCTTCATCAGCATTATCAGCTTTCAATTCTTTCAAAGCATTTTTTGCTCTCAAAAGCGCAACACCACCTCCAGCAACAATTCCTTCTTCTACAGCAGCACGAGTTGCATGTAAAGCATCGTCAACTCTGTCTTTTTTCTCTTTCATTTCCACTTCAGAAGCTGCTCCAACATAAAGAACTGCAACTCCGCCAGCTAATTTAGCCAAACGTTCTTGCAATTTTTCTTTGTCATATTCAGAAGTCGTCGCCTCCATTTGACCTTTAATTTGGTTGACACGATTTTTAATCATATCAGCTTCGCCAGCACCACTCACAATTGTAGTGTTATCTTTGTCGATGGTTACTCTTTTTGCAGTTCCCAACATTTCAATCGTTGTGTTTTCTAAAGTATATCCCCTTTCTTCAGAAATTACAGTTCCACCTGTTAAGATGGCAATATCTTCCAACATTGCTTTTCTTCTGTCACCAAATCCAGGTGCTTTTACCGCTGCGATTTTCAAGGCGCCACGTAATTTATTAACTACCAATGTCGATAAAGCTTCTCCATCTACATCTTCTGCAATAATCAATAATGGTTTTCCAGATTGCGCAACAGGCTCTAAAACGGGTAATAATTCTTTTAAAGAAGATACTTTTTTGTCATATAAAAGAATATATGGACTTTCAAGTTCCACTTCCATTTTCTCAGGATTGGTTACAAAATATGGTGATAAATATCCTCTGTCAAATTGCATTCCTTCAACAACATCAACATAAGTATCAGTTCCTTTGGCTTCTTCAACAGTAATTACACCTTCTTTTCCAACTTTTGCGAAAGCATTAGCGATTAATTCACCGATAACCTCGTCATTATTTGCAGAGATAGAAGCGATTTGTTTGATTTTTTCAGAATCACTTCCTACAACTTTAGCTTGTTTAGCCAGGTCAGCAACAATAGCTTCAACGGCTTTGTCAATTCCTCTTTTCAAATCCATTGGATTTGCTCCAGCAGCAACGTTTTTCAAGCCTTCTTTTACAATTGCTTGCGCCAATACAGTTGCAGTTGTAGTTCCATCACCAGCTAAATCGTTGGTTTTAGATGCTACTTCTTTTACCATTTGAGCTCCCATATTTTCCAATGGGTCTTTTAATTCTATTTCTTTTGCAACGGTAACTCCATCTTTTGTAACAGTTGGTCCTCCGAAAGATTTCCCAATAATTACATTACGACCTTTTGGTCCCAAAGTTACTTTTACTGCATTTGCCAATGCATCAACACCACGTTTTAGTCCGTCACGTGCTTCAATATCAAATTTTATATCTTTTGCCATTTTATTTAAGCATTAGGCAGAAGGCTTTAAGCTTTAGGCTTGTTCCTTACTGCTGAATTAGTATTTGTTTTAATTTATAAATTTTACTTTTTATTGTATTGATTTCTTTTTCTAAAATTTCAAATGTTTCTGTATCGATATAATTTAAATCTCTTGAAAGAATAATCAAGTATTCTGTTTCACTTGCCGAACCCAAGGCTATATTAAGATATTGATTAAATTCTTTATCTGAATTTCTGCCACAACCTTCACTAATATTTGTCGGAATTGAAGAAGAAGCTCTTCTTATTTGACTTGTAATTCCATACATTTCATCTTTAGGAAATAAAGATGTATTAGAATAAATCTTCAGTGTAAATGCGGGACTTAATTGCCAAATTTCATATTTTTTAAATCTCTCATTTGCTTAAAGCATATAGCCTATTGCTTAAAGCTATATAATTGCAAGAATGTCGTCCTCACGCATTATCAAATAATCTTTTCCTTCTAATTTTAATTCGGTTCCTGCATATTTTCCGTACAATACAGAATCACCCACTTTAACGGTCATTGTGTGGTCTTTTGTTCCATTTCCAACAGCAACTACAGTTCCTTTTTGAGGTTTCTCTTTTGCCGTATCTGGAATAAAAATTCCTGATGCTGTTTTTGTTTCTGCAGCTACAGGTTCAATTAGAACGCGGTCTGAAAGAGGTTTGATATTTAAACTCATAATGATATATTTAATATGTTATTTTAATTTGATGGAAATCTAATTTCAGAAATTATGCCAATATGTATATTCTGACAATTTTGCCTAAAAAAAATGCCAGCATTGACAGGCTGGCATTTATATTTTGTAATTTGAATTGTATTATTTTGCAGGCGCAGGTGCCGGCATTGTTTTCGCAGGAACATCAGAAGTTGCAGGTTTTGCATCCGCTGGTGTAGCTTTTTGAGTTGTATCTATAATTTTAGAATCGGAATCTCCTAAAGTTCCAGTGAAACTCAAACAAGATAATAATATCAACGCTGTCAATATAGTTGCTAATGTCCAAGTACTTTTATCTAAAAAGTCAGTAGTTTTTTGAACTCCACCCATCATTTGTGAACCTCCTAAAGAAGAAGATAATCCACCACCTTTAGGGTTTTGAACCATTATTACTACAATTAAAAGAAAACACACGATAGTAATTAATACTAAAAAAATTGAAAATGTACTCATTGTTATTTGTTATTATGTTGTAAAATCTTAATATCCGAAATTCGGTTTGCAAAGAAACTACTTTTTTCTGGATATTTCAAAATTAATATTTCATAAGCTTGAATTGCTTTATCATATTTATTTTGTTCTAAATATACGCGCGCCAATGTTTCTGTCATTAAATAGGAATTATTCTCTGAACTTGGCTCTAAAAAAACTTTAGGTTCTGCTTCTTTTTTTATTGGTGGAATCTTCGGACTTGACTCAATAAACTTGTCTATCAATTCATTTTTCTTCTGTTTCTCAGGATCAATTGCTGTAGATTTTATTTCAATTGGCGTTGAAATTTCTCTTTCAATTGGATGAATCTTAGATAATTGCAGCCATTCCTGAAAAGAATATTTTTCATTTATATCGAAAACTAAAGGCTTCCCGATTTCTAATTTTTCTTCCGCCGCCTCAATTGTTGGGATTGAAACTTCAACTGTATCAATTGGCGTGGCTTCTTTAATAGAAGTTAAAATTGATTGTTCCAAAGGATTTATTTTAGATTCAATTTTTTCTTCTTTAAATATTAATTCTGTTGCATCAACAAAAATCTCATTGATTTCAGCTAATTTTTCTTCGTATAAATTTTTATGAATGCGTGTAAACGTATCTGAAATTATAAAATCGAATAAAACACTTCTATCGGTTGTATGTGCAGCAGTATTTTTTAAATCATAATTATAACGGAAACTATCTTGATTGTACAACCCTTTCAAACGCAATGCTCGTGCACTTTGAAAGTAAGGAAATTCCGCAACGATTTTCTCCAATGACAAAGTTTGCTTGTCGTTGATAGCGTTAGGGTTGTTAATTAAAGATAAATATTCTGTTATATTCATAAAAGGGCATTCATTTTATTAATCATTTATTTGCCTTCCGTTTGAACTATCTGACAAATTATCGAAACAATATTTTACCATTTTGCCAATGATTCATTGAAAATATCTTGTGTAATTCTTTCAAAAATAATCTCTAAATTTTCATTAAGTTTTGAACCAACTAATTGATCTGCACCATTATAATCATTATAGAATGAGAACTTTTTCTCGAAATTATCAGCTTCCTTATTTTTATTTGTAAATCTTACATTTACAGTAATTGAAAGTCTGTTTTGGGAAGCTCTCTGATCTGCAGTTGCCGTCATTGGGCTTATTCTGTAATCGGTAATTTCACCTTCAAAAACCAAATCTCCATTCGTATTTGTCAAATTCAAATTCGTTTGATTCTGAATTAAATTCTGCATTTTTTGTGTAAAAGTTCTTTCAATACCTGGTTCAATCAATGAAGCATTATTTTGAAAATAATTCACTTGAAAGGTTTTAGCATCGATTTTTCCAGTCCCAGTAAAATTATAAACAGAACAACTGCTGAACGTTAGCAGAATTAAAAGTGCAATTATGTAATGTGTTTTTTTCATTTTCATTTTAAAATTCAAAGATATTCAAAAATAATTGACATTTATCAATTACCAATTATCATTTTATTAAAGGTCGAATTGCTTTATTTTTCGATACAAAGTTCTTTCAGAAATTCCCAATTCATCGGCTGCAGCTTTTCGTTTTCCTTTGTTTTTATCCAATGATTTTTTAATCATTTCAATTTCTTTTTGTTCTAATCTCAAAACTTCTTCTTCCTCTTCTTCAACAGCTTCCGCAAAAAGATAATTTACTTCGTCGTCCTTAAATTCTGCAACTTCTGGTTTTTTATTTACAGGAATTACAGCCAATTCGTGTTGTTCTTCAAATTCAATTTCACTGTCACTTTCTTTAGAACCGTATATTTTTTGAATCAAATGTTGGTTTGTTTCCTGCACTTTTGAAGTGCCGTTTTTTATCAATTCTAAAGTAAGTTTCTTCAAATCGTGCAAATCACTTTTCATATCAAAAAGCACTTTGTACAATATTTCTCTTTCATTGCTGAAATCACTTTTACTCTTTTTGTCTTTTATCACCGAGGGTAAATTACTTCCTCCTTCGGGCAAATACGATTGTAAAGTTGCGGCAGTAATTTCCCGATTGGTTTCTAAAACAGATATTTGTTCAGCAACATTTCGCAATTGACGAATGTTTCCGCTCCAACGAAATTTCAATAGAATTTGAACCGCATTGTCATCTAATTTTATCGCAGGCATTTTATATTTATGCGCAAAATCCGAAGCGAATTTTCTAAATAACAAATGAATATCCTCTTTTCTGTCTCGCAATGGTGGCAATGGAATATCCACAGTACTCAATCTATAATATAGGTCTTCCCTGAATTTCCCTTTTTCAATAGCGTCAAATAAATTAACATTAGTGGCGGCCACAATCCTAACATTCGTTTTTTGAACTTGTGAAGAACCAACTTTAATAAACTCGCCATTTTCCAGAACCCGTAACAACCGAACTTGGGTTGTAAGTGGCAGTTCGCCAACTTCATCTAAAAAAATTGTGCCGCCATCAGCTACTTCAAAATAGCCTTCGCGTGTTCCTGTAGCACCCGTAAAAGAGCCTTTTTCGTGTCCAAAAAGTTCACTGTCAATAGTTCCTTCGGGAATTGCGCCACAGTTCACGGCAATATATTTCCCGTGTTTTCTATGCGAAAGCGAATGGATAATTTTTGGAATATTCTCTTTTCCAACGCCACTTTCCCCAGCTACTAAAACTGAAATATCTGTTGGCGCAACCTGAATGGCTTTTTCTATTGCACGATTTAATTTTGGGTCATTCCCAATAATTCCAAATCGCTGTTTTGTTGATTGAATTGTTTCCATTTATGCTGAATTTACTTGTACTGAATTTATTTCAGTATATCAGTATCAATTATTTGTTTCGAAAATTTGCTTCGGTTTTTTTCAACGTATCTTTTATTTGAACTGTTTTTTCAACTTTCTGCTTTGGAAAATAAGTCCTAATAATATAAAATGTAGAACCAAATCCCACAATAAAAGTAACGATTGCTATAAGTATGTTTTTTCTTGTCATTTTTTTTTTGCCACAGATTTAAAAGATTTTCACAGATTTTAAATCATAATGAATATCTCTTGTATTGAAGCGATTTTGTTTGAAAATTTATAATTAAGCCTATTTCTGAATCAGCTAATTTCATATAATTTAAAATCTGAGCAATATGTTCATTAGAAAACTCTTTAACTGCTTTTACTTCTAAAATAATATCACCATTCACTAAAAAATCAGCGTAAAATCTATGCGGTAAAATTTTTCCTTTATATTCAATTGCAAACTCTTTCTCTCTTTCAAAAGGAATATTATTTTCTTTAAATTCAATTTCTAAAGCATCTTTGTATATAACTTCTAATAGTCCAGCGCCTAAATTTCGATGAACTTCCATACAGATTCCAATAATTTTATACGTTTCATCTTCTCTATAGCCGCCCATTCTTATTTTTTTATTTTTTTATTTTTTTATTTACAGATTTAAAGTATTTTAAAAAATCTGTGAAAATCTTTTAAATCTGTGGCAAAATTATTTTTAATTCTTTTTTCCAGATTAAAAAAATTCGTGGTAAAAAAACCTAATTCATCTCACTCAATCCAACCGCTTCACCCTTCAACGTCCCACTCGTACAACTCAGAATTTTCACATTCACAAAATCCCCAATTTTATAATTTTCTTTTGGGAAAACAACCGTAATACTCTGTGAATTTCTGCCTGAAAATTCCTCAGCTGATTTTTTTGAAACCTTTTCAACTAAAACTTCTACCGTTTTTCCAATGAATTCTTCACTGCGAAACCAAGCGTGTTTTTGTTGTAAATCCACAATTTCTTGTAATCTCCTTGCTTTTATTTCTTCCGAAACATCATCTTTCATTTTTCGTCCTGCCAATGTTCCTGGGCGTTCAGAATACGAATACATATAACCAAAATTATATTTCACATACTCCATCAAACTCAAAGTATCTTGATGATCTTCTTCTGTTTCTGTTGGAAATCCCGAAATCATATCTTGCGAAATCGAGCCATTCGGAATAATAGTTCTGATTTTATCAATCAAAGCCATATATTCTTCGCGAGTGTGCAAACGATTCATTTCTTTCAAAATTCTATTGCTTCCAGACTGAACCGGAAGGTGAATGTGCTTGCAAATATTATCGTATTTCGCAATAATGTGCAAAATACTTTCGTGCATATCTTGCGGATTGGAAGTAGAAAACCGAATTCTCATTTTTGGAAAACCAACGGCAACCATTTCTAATAATTGGTCAAAATCTACCGAAGTTGCTTTTTGCATGTCACTCGCATTCACAAAATCCTTTTTCAAACCGCCGCCATACCACAAATAACTATCCACATTTTGACCCAAAAGCGTAATTTCTTTGAAGCCTTTATCCCATAAATCTTGAATTTCCGACACAATACTTTGTGGTTCCCGACTGCGTTCTCGACCTCTCGTAAAAGGAACCACGCAAAAAGTACACATATTATCGCAACCTCTTGTAATCGAAACCAAAGCCGTAATTCCGTTGCTCATCAATCGAACCGGTGAAATATCGCCATACGTTTCATCTTTCGACAAAATCACGTTAATTGCGTCCCGACCTTCCTCAACTTCACTCAATAAATTCGGCAAATCCTTATACGCATCAGGGCCAACAACCAAATCCACGATTTTTTCTTCTTCCAAAAATTTGTCTTTCAATCGCTCTGCCATACAACCCAAAACGCCCACTTTCATCTTCGGATTAATCCGTTTCACCGCATTGTATTTTTCCAAACGTTTGCGAATAGTTTGTTCCGCCTTGTCCCGAATCGAGCAGGTATTTACCAAAACCAAATCGGCTTCTTCCAATATTTGAGTCGTATTATAACCGTCATTCGACAATATTGAAGCCACAATTTCGCTGTCCGAAAAATTCATCGCGCAACCGTAACTTTCAATAAAAAGTTTCTTCGTATTCTGAGGTTTATGATCTAAAACAAGACTTTCGCCTTGCTTGCTTTCTTCAATATTCTTATCCATCATTAATTTTCAAAACACAAAGATAACGCAATTCAAATAAATATGACAAGATGTCAGCCTAAGAATTAACATATTATTATAATGCCATTATTTATTCTGATTTCTTTTCAATTAATTAAAAAAAAATCTAAATTTGTAAAGCAGACTTCCTAAATATTTAGGACAAAAATAATATCTATATCAAATCCCTTAATTTAAAATCAAATTTTAAAAAATATAACTTATTCAGATGTCTAAACAATTATATTCTTTTGATGACTATTCAATATTTGAGTTTAAAGAGCTTTTAAATAGAAAACTTGGATTTAAAATTTCATCAAAAATAGATTGTTTAAAATTAAGTGAAATCTTAAATGAGGAAGGTTTTGGAATGGTATCTGAGAGCACTCTATATAGATTATTTTTAAAATCAGATGAGCACAAACCCTTTAAAAACACTCTCAAGATCCTTTGTAATTATATTGGTTTTGATGATTGGCAACAGTTTAACGAATTTGTTGATGAAATTAAAAATTTTAAGATTAAAAACGGAATATTACCACTCACTGATATCCAAAAAAGCCTAATGTTTCAGTGCATTTCAACAAAAAGTTACAAACCCTTAAACTCTTTATTTGAGGCATTAGTTGAAACTGAACAATGGTCAAAAAACATAATTTCAACTGCAATTTTCGATAGTTTATTACATGTAAAAAGCCCCGAAATATTTTTAAAATATTTTGCCAATAATAATTTTGTACGTGAAGAATTTTTTGAAAAAGGAGTAGATCCTACTTTTCGAATTAAAAATTACGAAATTGGATTCCAATATTATTTAGAAAACACCAATCCTAATAACTCTATTGTTGATTTACAAAACTACCTTTTTGGAAATACAATTCTATTTAGAAATTATTTTTTAAAAAAAGAGTATTCCAAGTCCGCTGAAATTGGCAAAAATTTATATGAATTTCCAATAATAAACGAAAAAGAACTTGAGCTGATATTCATTTTTCCAAGAATTCGATATTTAGCGTATCGATTATTTTATTTTAATTTGATAAAAGCAAATCCAAACCTTATTGAAGATTACATTATTAGCCTCTTAGAATATTGTTCAAAAGTTAATCCTACACTAAATACTGTTGAAAGAAAAATTATTTTCCATACTATTGCTGAAGCTTTTGTATACTCTTCTGTTTCAAAAAGCTATCAGAACCAACTTAAAGAGCTCTTTTTTAATGAGTTTAAAAAAATACCCCAAAGCGTTATAAACGAACCACTTCGAAAAATTCTTCCCTATTTTGAATCCAATGGGTTGTTGACTGTGAGACCAAATCTCAACTTGACCTAACTTGACCTGAAATTGCTTTGTTTTTTATTTTATTTTTGCTAAATGTTTAATATGTCTTGGCTTTTACAGGTTTTGATATAATTAAAACTCCAATTTTATTTGTTAAAAATTAATTAATCTAAAGGTTTCAATAAAAATATACATTCTGATTTATTTTCAAAATCACTATTTGTACGATTCGTTTTTGAAGAATAAAATTACATTAAATGACTAAAACTGAACGTTAAAACGATTAAAGCCTACGTAAACTAATTGACAAAATTTAATTTAATATATTGAGTTAACTTTGCATATTGCGTTAGGTAAATGAAAAATAAACGATATAAAACAAACAAAACATTACCCTTTTACAATTTCAAAAATTAAGGTAATTGAATAGCAATAATAAGTCTCACTATATGTCTACCCCAATTCAAAAGCAACAAAAAATCCTTGATTATTTAAATCAAAATTTAATAAATTTTGATTTAGAAACTATCTATGACCAATTGACGGAATATAGTCAATCTTATGGTAAATCACATGTTAATGGGGTTTTAAGAACAGAACTTCAGGGTTCTTTCAAAAAAATAAACAACGAATTTGACCCAGAGGTTTTATTGGCATTGAATTTCCCTATATTTTTAGAAACTACAAAACCAAATGCGAAGACATTGATGATTATTGCGAAAGATTCAATTCCGCATATCGATGATATTTACATTACGAATCACAAAAGGAGTAATTTAAAAAATGAAATAGGTTTTACAACGCCTTTTGGCATTATCGACGATTGGCTAAGACCTACATTTTTAGAAATGGAAAATATTGGATTTTTTAATTTATTAAATTCAGAATACAACATATACATAACAGATATTATTAAAATAGGATTTAAATTACCAAAAAGAGAAAATTGGACAAATAGTAATTTCATAGCTTCTGATTGTAATTTTGATATTAAAGAAATCAATGAAGATTTATGTAAAATAGTTTCAAAAGAGATTGAAATTATTAAACCAGATGCAATAATCACAATTGGGAATGAAGCAAGAAACACATTGTTAAAGATAAATGAGGGGCTTTTTGAGCAAAATCAAAAGGTATTATATTGGAAGAATTCATTACAATTGTATCATTGGGACTCAAAACTTCCTATAATCGCTTCGCCTCATATTTTAAGTTTTGGTAAAAATGAAAAGTTTAAAATTTTAAATAATCAAAAAAACAAAGATTTAATTGCTGTTCACCATAATGAAAAATTAGCTAAAATAATATTAAATGAGGTATCAGAAGTATTAAACCAAGATTGTTAAGACTTATAAAATATCTGGTAAATTAACTAAATACTAATTTTGTTTAATTCTATGCACTTCAAAAATATATACTAAATATAAGCTAAGCTTCATGAAAATAGAGGCGTTTTTTTGAAAGTAAGGGAAATTCCCGTTGTTTTATACAATTAATTTGAGCTGATTAAAATGTATTTAACCCTAATTTTATACTTTTAAATAATCAAAAGCACAATATTTAAAAAAATCATATACTTTTGTCGCAGAAAATATAATCCAATGGCAAAGAATTTAGTTATCGTCGAATCTCCGGCAAAGGCAAAAACAATCGAGAAGTTTTTAGGAAGTGATTTTCAAGTAGAATCAAGCTACGGTCATATTGCCGATTTACCTTCAAAGGAAATTGGCGTAGATGTAGAAAATGGTTTCAAACCAAAATACGAAGTTTCTGCCGATAAAAAAGCATTGGTTTCCAAACTAAGAACGTTAGCTAAAACTGCCGATATGGTTTGGTTAGCAAGTGATGAGGATCGCGAGGGAGAAGCCATTTCTTGGCATCTTGCCGAAGAATTAAAATTGGATAAAAAGAAAACGAAGCGAATTGTATTTCACGAAATCACCAAAACAGCGATTTTAAAAGCCATTGAAAATCCACGTGAAATAGATTATAATTTAGTAAACGCACAACAAGCC
>CANIFM010000054.1 GCA_947466955.1 Bacteroidota bacterium | reverse complement strand
AGATTTTCGGCATCTGATTTATCCAGCAAGTATTTTATTAACGAAGAAGCGGATCTTCCAGCCCCAATGATTAGAATATTTCTCATAATTATAAATATAACACAAATGTATGAATTTGTTATATTTATAACTATTTAAAAATAAAAAAACTCACAAAATTAATTATGAGTTTCAGAATAGGCGTTTTTGGAAAATTACAAACCGTCTAATTCTTCTAAATCTTTTTTAGCTTCTTTTTTAGATTCTATTTTTTTAGCGTCAAATTGTTTGTCAACAACCACTTCGTCTTTGGTGAAAATTTCTTTTCCAACTACAAATACAAGTGATAAAATGGCAAAAAGCAAAATTACTTTTACTACTTTTTGTTGTTTTAAATCAGATTTTTTTAGTGCTAAAATTCCAAATAGTATGGCAATTCCAATTGGAATTAATGCCAAAGTTCCTAAAGGTAAATAGGCAAATACAATGCTTAACGCAGTAAAAATAATTGCTATTACTAAAAATAATTTTCTCATAATGATTGTGTTAAATTCCAGTTGCGTTTGATAATGATAATTGTCCTGTTCCAACAGGGATGCTAAATTTGATTAAAGCAGGGATTTTTTTAGTATCAGCAGTAATCCAAATTAAATTTTTGTCTTTTCCTTTTAAAGCGTCAGTTTTAGCTGAAATTGAAATTTTATAACAGTTTTTTGTTCCTAAATTCCCAGCAGAAACGGTTTCATTTCCCATAAATTTCACTAAGACAGGAATTTCTTTTTCATCAAATACAATTACAAATGATTTGGTTTGACCGTTTTTATAATTTTGAAAATCAATAGTTCTCAACTTATAAATGATAGAAACAATATCTTGTGTTGAAGTTCCAACCGTAAATGTTTTTTTAGTTTCAGGTTTATTTTTCCTTTTTGAGGTGCTTATAATTGTTTTCCCATCGGATTTGAAAAGGTATTTTTCGGTTTTGGTATATCCGCCTTCATTGATGCTTCGTTTGTATAAACTCGGTTTTAAAGTTGAAGGATTTACATACGATTCATATAGATCTCTAATTTTAAAAAAAGAATCCCATTTGCTAAAAGTGGCAGCTTGACAACTCAAATGTAGAAATGTGTTTTTAGACGTTTCCATCATTTCTGTTTCCATCGTAACCTGCGCCAATTGTGTCATTAAACCACTCATATTATAAGAAGCGGAATAAACTAATCTTTCGTTTGGTTTTATCTGCGAAAAGCTAATAATAAAGCTAAAAACCAAAATAATTGTAAAAATAAATTTTCTCATAGTTTTTTATATTAGTGCAAAAATAGAATTATTTTAGGTGTTTAAAAGTGTTAAAATTGAATTTAATTAACAGATTACATTTCATAACGCATATTTTTGTAATCTATTTTACAATCAATAAAAATGAATAGAAAAATTATTGCAACAGCAGCTTTTTTGGGATTAATAGCAATTATTTTAGGCGCTTTTGGCGCCCACGCATTAAAGAAAATACTAGACATATCTGAACTCAATACTTTTGAAACGGGAGTTAAATATCAAATGTATCATGCCTTGTTTTTGTTATTTATTGGCACAAGCAAAGACATCTCAAATAAAGCAAAAAAAGCTATTTTTTATACAATTATTTTGGGCGTTTTATTCTTTTCAGGCTCTCTGTATTTTCTTGCAATAAACAGGCTTCTTCCATTTGATTTTAGACCCTTTGGATTTATTACACCAATTGGAGGATTGTTATTTTTAGCGGGTTGGTTTTGGTTATTTGTTAATTTTTATAGAAAAAATCTATAATTTTTATGAAAAACGCAAAATAGATTGTTTTAAATATTTACTTTTGCAAAATAAATATTCAAACTTAAAACAATTTTATGGACAACTACAGCCAATTTACTATATCGATTTCGTTGGAAAAATATGGCATCAAAAATGCTCAAGATATTATATACAATCCGTCGTTTGAATTTTTGTATAATGAAGAATTAAATCCAAATTTAGAAGGATTTGAAAAAGGACAATTATCGGAACTTGGGGCTGTAAATGTGATGACGGGTGTTTTCACTGGTCGCTCACCAAAAGATAAATATATCGTTAATGATGCTATTACAAAAGACACTATTTGGTGGAATTCTGATAAAGCAATAAATGACAATAAAGGTATTTCTCAAGACACTTGGAATGCTTTAAAACAAACAACCGTTGAACAACTTTCTGGAAAAAAATTATATGTTGTAGATGCTTTTTGCGGTGCAAATGAAAATTCCAGATTAAAAGTGAGATTTATTATGGAAGTGGCGTGGCAAGCTCACTTTGTCAAAAACATGTTCATCCGACCAACTGATGAAGAATTAGAAAATTTTGGAGAACCTGATTTCGTAGTAATGAACGGATCTAAAACAAGTTTCAAACAATTTGCTGATTATGGATTGAATTCCGAGGTTTATGTAGCCTTCAATTTAACCGAGAAAATTCAATTAATTGGAGGAACTTGGTATGGTGGTGAAATGAAAAAAGGATTGTTTTCAATGATGAATTACTATTTGCCATTGAAAGGAATTGCATCGATGCATTGTTCTGCAAATAAAGGAAAAGAGGGCGATGTAGCTGTTTTCTTCGGATTGTCAGGAACTGGAAAAACAACGTTGTCAACAGATCCAAAACGAGAATTAATTGGTGATGATGAACACGGTTGGGATGATGAAGGTGTTTTCAATTTTGAAGGCGGTTGCTATGCAAAAACCATCGATTTAAGTAAAGAAAACGAACCCGATATTTATGGTGCCATTCGCAAAAATGCCTTATTGGAAAATGTAACGCTGGATGCTAACGGAAATATCGACTTTAAAGACGGTTCAGTTACTCAAAACACAAGGGTTTCTTATCCAATTGATCACATTGATAATATTGTAAAACCAGTTTCAAAAGCAGGTCACGCGACAAAAGTTATCTTTCTTACCGCAGATGCTTTTGGGGTTATGCCGCCTGTTTCAAAATTGACACCAGAACAAACAAAATATTTCTTTCTTTCAGGTTTTACCGCAAAATTAGCAGGAACAGAAAGAGGAGTTACAAAGCCTGAACCAACGTTTTCTGCCTGTTTTGGAAAAGCATTTTTATGCTTACACCCAACAAAATATGGCGAAGAATTAGTAAAGAAAATGGAGCAACACAATGCTACCGCCTATATGGTAAATACAGGTTGGAACGGAACTGGAAAAAGAATTTCTATAAAAGATACCCGCGCCATTATAGACAGAATTTTGGATGGTTCAATGGAAAAAGCAGAAACTCAAATGGTTCCTATTTTTAATCTTGAAGTTCCAACGTCTTTGGAAGACGTAAATACTGAAATATTAGATCCAAGAAATACGTATTCTGATGCTTCGGAATGGAATACAAAAGCAACCGATTTAGCAGAATTATTTATTAAGAATTTTGCTCAATATACCGATAATGAGGAAGGCAAAAACTTAGTAAAAGCAGGACCGCAATTGTAGTTTGCAATAAAGTAATCTAACTTAATATTAATTCAAATAAAAAAGCTTTCAGATGATTTTCTGAAAGCTTTTTTTATGATTTAAGTTGAAAGACTATTTCTCTTTTACTTCTTTATTTACTTTGGAAATATATTTATCCAAAGCCATTGTCATCGATGGAGATTCAGGTGTAGGAGCCATAATATCAACTCGCAAACCGTGCTCTAAAGCTTCTTTTTGAGTTGTGCTTCCAAATACTGCAATTCGAGTTTCGTTTTGTTGAAAATCAGGAAAATTCATAAATAATGATTTGATTCCTGTTGGACTAAAAAACGCTAAAACATCGTAATATACATCTGCCAAATCAGACAAATCACTCATTACGGTTTTATAAAAAACGGCTTGAGTCCAATCTACTTTTAAATTATTTAAGATAATTGGCGCTTCTGCATTCAATTGATCTGAGGCTGGCAATAGAAATTTTTCGTCTTTGTATTTTTTCAACAAATTAGTTAAATCAATAAAATCCTTTTGTCCAACATAGATTTTACGTTTTCTATACACAACATATTTTTGCAAATAAAAAGCAACTGCTTCCGATTGGCAAAAATATTTCAATCCTTCTGGAACTTTATAACGCATTTCGTCCGCAACTCTGAAAAAGTGATCTACTGCGTTTTTACTTGTTAAAATTATTGCAGTGAAATTATTTAAGTCTATTTTTTGAAGTCTAATTTCTTTCGCATTAACTCCCTCGACATGAATAAAAGGTCTAAAATCAATCTTAATTTTATGTTTTTGTTGCAATTCAAAGTAAGGGGAATTCTCCACTTTAGGCTCAGGCTGTGATACCAAAATTGTTTTCACTTTCATATTTGACATTTTCTAATATGCTAATTTTTTGTAAACCAATAATACATAAAATAGTAGGGTGCTATTTCAAGTGCGCAAAGATACAAAATAAAATAAAACAACTTACCCAATAGTAAGTGTTGATAGTTTTTTAAAGATACCAAATACGTGAATAAATTGATTAACAATACAATAGCTACGAAAACAAGTATGAATTTTTGAGAAATACTTTCGGAATAAAACAAAAAACAATTGATCGGCAGAAGAAACACACCAATGAAAGTACGATAACTGACTTTTTGCAAGTTAAATTGCTCAGCAATTTCCTCAATATCGAATGCTGTCGCAATAATTTTTTCGATTAAATATTTAGACAATATATAAACTGTTAAAAAAGTAAATATTTGAATAAATGTTAACCAATCCGTTTTTAAGACATAACCAAAACTATTCAGTAATAAATGAATAAAGAATGAAAAAGATACTAATTGAACTATAAATAAAAAGACGGTAAACCAACTCATCATTTGTCCAGAATCTTTGTAAATTTTTATGTATTTATCTGAAATGATAAGCCTTGAGAACTCGTTAAATCGGTTTTCAAACATCGATTTTGACGCTGCTATTAACACAAACGAAAATATAAATAAAGCGGTTGCCCAATCTTTATTTTCAACTAATCGAGGATGAAGTACGTTTCCAATCATATCGCTGCAAAATTACTAAATTTTTCAACGGTTTTATTTATTATGCAATTATTATGAATCATAAAACATAAAAAGATTATTTTTGCATTGAAATTCACACAATAAATATGAGCAATAGCATTGTTATAATCCCTACATATAACGAAATTGAAAACATTGAAAGCATCGTTAGAGCAGTGTTTTCATTGCATAAGCCATTTCATATTCTTGTTGTTGATGATAATTCCCCTGACAAAACTTCCGATAAAGTAATTGAACTTCAAAAGGAATTTGGAAGTCAATTATTTTTAGAAAAAAGAGAAAAGAAAGCAGGATTAGGAACGGCGTATGTGTTTGGTTTCAAATGGGCTTTGGCAAAAGAGTATGATTTTATATTTGAAATGGATGCCGATTTTTCTCATAATCCAGCCGATTTAGAAAAATTATACGAAGCTTGTCATTTTGGTGGCGGCGAAATTGCAATTGGTTCAAGATATGTAACTGGCGTAAATGTTGTGAACTGGCCATTAAGTCGGGTTTTAATGTCATATTTTGCATCCTATTACGTGAAGAAAATCACAGGAATGAAAATTCACGATGCAACTGCTGGATTTATGTGTTATAATAGAAAGGTTTTGGAAACTATAAATTTGGATAAAATTAAATTTATTGGTTATGCTTTTCAAATTGAAATGAAATACAGAGCCTATTCCAAAAAATTCAAAATTGTAGAAGTTCCAATTATTTTTACAGACAGGACCAAAGGCGAATCAAAAATGAGCAATTCTATTATTAAGGAAGCCGTTTTTGGAGTAATATCACTTAGAATAAGTAAGTTTTTTAATAGATTATAAGCACGAAAACAGATGAACAGGATTTTAATCAAAAATGCAAAAATTGTAAATGAAGGAACAATTTTTGTCGGCGACGTATTAATAGAAAACGAATTTATTGTAGAAATTGCGGAAAGTATAAGTGCAAAATCTTCCGATTGTAAAATAATTGATGCTGAAGGAAATTACTTAATTCCTGGCGCAATTGACGACCAAGTGCATTTCAGAGAACCTGGATTGACTCATAAAGGTGACATCGAATCGGAATCTCGGGCGGCAGTTGCGGGCGGTATAACTTCCTATATTGAACAGCCCAATACGGTTCCAAATGCGGTAACTCAAGAAATTTTAGAAGAAAAATATCAAATTGCAGCAGAAAAATCTTTTGCAAATTATTCTTTTATGATGGGCGCTACCAATGATAATTTGGCAGAAGTTTTAAAAACAAATCCCAAAAATGTTGCGGGAATAAAAATATTTTTAGGTTCATCAACGGGAAATATGTTGGTTGATAATGAGGCAGTTTTAGAAAAAATATTTTCGAGTACGCCACTATTAATTGCCGTTCATTGCGAAGATGAAACGACCATTAAAAACAATTTAGAAAAGTACAAAGCAGAATATGGCGAGAACATTCCTGTGAAATTTCATCATTTGATTCGAAGCGAGGAAGCGTGTTATATTTCTTCTTCAAAAGCAGTTGCTTTAGCCAAAAAAACAGGAGCAAGATTGCATATTTTCCATCTTTCAACAGCCAAAGAAATGGATTTATTCACGAATAAAATTCCGTTGGAACAGAAGAAAATTACTGCCGAAGTTTGCATTCATCATTTGTGGTTTACCAATGAAGATTACGATACGAAAGGGAATTTCATAAAATGGAATCCCGCTGTGAAAACAGAAAATGATAGAAAAGTACTTTGGGAAGCGTTGCTTGACGACCGAATTGATGTCATTGCAACCGACCATGCGCCGCATACTTTAGAAGAAAAACAACAGTCCTATTTGAAAGCGCCTTCTGGTGGACCCTTAGTGCAACACGCAGTCGTAGCAATGTTTGAAGCACATTTACAAGGAAAAATTTCGGTTGAGAAAATCGTTGAGAAAATGGCTCATAATCCTGCGAAAATCTTCAAAATTGAAAAACGCGGATTTATAAAAGTTGGATATTATGCTGATTTGGCAATTATAAATTCTGGATTGCCTTGGAGCGTGAAAAAAGACAATATTTTCGCAAAATGTGGTTGGTCGCCGTTTGAAGATTTTACGTTTAGATCAAGAATTACCCATACATTTGTAAACGGACAATTGGTATATCAAAACTTTAAAGTGAAAGATATTCGTTGTGGAAAAAGATTATTGTTTGACCGTTAAATAGTTATAAATTTCAATTATGAAAAAATTAGCCACTTTATTTTTACTTTTTGCAATTCTAATAAGTTGTCAAAAACCAGCTGTTTCAAAACCTGATAATTTGATTGATGAAGAGGTTATGGTTGATATTATGTATGATGTTTCCGTTTTAGAAGCTATGAAATCTCAAAAAGCGTTTGTTTTGGAAGCAAATAAAATTAATCCGAATACCTATATTTATAAAAAGTATAAAATTGACAGCCTTCAGTTTGCCAATAGCGATAAATTCTATGCTTCGGACATAAAAAAATACAAAGAGATTTTTGACAAAGTAAACAAAAGAATGGAAGAAAAAATGGAGGGTTTAAAAAAAGCTACAAATTCAAAACGAGCGCCAGACGACAATTTGACTAAATAGTTTTTTCCAATTTTGATTGCAAAGCCACAATTTCTTTGATGTTTTCTTTGGTGTTTTTAAATTGAAATCCAAAAAAGCTTTTCACTTTTTCATTAGAATACAAACTGCTCGAATGACTTGAACGGGCTGAATCTTTTGATATTTTCCTTTTTTGATTAAACAGTTCTGACGTTATCCAATTCAATCGCCAAGCAATTTCTGTAATCCATTTTGACGCATAAAATTTTGGGTTTTTAACTTTCAATGCTTCTGCGATGGTGTTCAAAATGGTTTCATAGGAATAATTGTCTTCAATAATTACAAAGCGTTGTCCGTTATTATTTTCATTTTCTTCCAATTTATTCATTGCCAAAATCAATAAAGTTACAACATCTGAAACGGCTACAAACCCAGTAAATCCTTTGGTGTAAAACGGTAACCCATTGGCAACAGCCGAAAAAAGCGCGCCACTTCCTTTGTTCCAAAAACCAGGGCCAAGAATAATTCCAGGATTTAAAACGGCAACTTTCAAGCCTTCTTGTTGACCACGCCAAATTTCCATTTCAGCACCGTATTTAGAAATTGCGTAATCGCTGTGAGGTTTTTCTGGGTTCCAATCGGTTGCTTCGGAAATCCTAATTTCGTGTTCTTTCAAATCACCCAAAGCGGCAATCGAACTTACAAAACATAGTTTTTTGACGTCATTTGCAATGGAAAAATTTACAATATTTGCTGTTCCTTCAATGTTGGTTTTTCGTAGAAGAGCTTCGTCTTTTGGGTCAAATGAAATCAAAGCAGCGCAATGATATACCGAATCGACATTTGCGAAAGCGATTTCCAATGAAGGAACATCGGTGATATCGGCTTGAATCCATTCAATTTTATCGAATAAATTACCTTTTTCGTATAATTCAAAAAGGGATTTCGTTGCCATTCTAGAACTTGAATTTCTATAAATAGCACGAATATTTTCGCCATTTTCAATTAATTGAAGTGCCAAATGAGAACCCACCAAACCTGTTGCGCCAGTAACTAATATCATACTACGAAAGTACGAAATAGGAAGTAGGAAACATATTTTTTTTCGATTAACCGAATAAACAAATCAACAAATCAACATTAAATTTTATCTTTGCCTAAATTGATTGAAAAATGAAGAATTTTATTGAAGAAGTGACTTGGAGAGGAATGCTTCACGATGTTATGCCAGGAACTGAAGAACATTTGATGGAACAAATGCGGGTTGCTTATGTGGGAATTGATCCAACTGCGGATTCATTGCATATTGGTCATTTAGTTGGCGTGATGTTATTGAAACATTTTCAATTATCTGGGCATAAACCGCTTGCATTAGTTGGCGGAGCTACCGGAATGATTGGTGATCCATCAGGAAAATCCAATGAAAGAAATTTATTGGACGAACCGACTTTGCGTCACAATCAAGAAGCTTTAAAAGGGCAATTGGGTCGTTTTTTAGATTTTACTTCAAATGCTTCAAACGCTGCGGAATTAGTGAATAATTACGATTGGATGAAGGATTTTTCGTTTCTTGATTTCATTCGAGATATTGGAAAACATATTACCGTAAATTATATGATGTCGAAAGATTCCGTAAAGAAACGGTTGTCTTCCGAAGCTTCTGAAGGAATGTCATTTACAGAGTTTACATATCAATTGGTTCAAGGATATGACTTTTTGCATTTATATAGAGAAAAACAGTGTACATTACAAATGGGCGGAAGCGACCAATGGGGAAATATCACCACTGGAACCGAATTAGTTCGTAGAATAGCAAGCGGAAAAGCCTATGCTTTGACGTGTCCGTTGATTACAAAAGCAGACGGAACTAAATTCGGAAAATCAGAAGGTGGAAATATTTGGTTGGATTCAGCTCGAACTTCGCCTTATAAATTTTACCAATATTGGTTGAATACTTCTGATGTTGATGCTGAGAAATACATTAAGATTTTTACGTTTTTATCGAAAGAAGAAATTGAAATTTTAACCGAAAAACATAGAGAATCACCACATTTGCGGTTGTTACAAAAACGTTTGGCAGAAGAAATTACAGTAATGGTTCATTCTGAAGTAGATTTAGAAAATGCTATAAAAGCATCTAATATTTTGTTTGGAAATGCAACTTCTGAAGATTTGAAACAATTGGATGAAGCTACTTTCTTAGAAGTTTTTGACGGTGTTCCTCAAGCAAATATTTCAAGACAAGAAATCGAAACGGGAATAAATATCATTGATGTTTTGAACGAAAAAACTGGATTTTTTAAATCAAATGGTGAGGCAAGACGGGCTTTATCAGCCAATTCAATTTCAGTAAATAAAGAAAAAGTTACGGAAGAATTTGTGCTTACAAATACAAATTTAATTAACAATCAGTTTGTGCTTTTGCAAAGCGGAAAGAAAAATTATTTTGTGATTCGAGTGGTTTAGTTGGGTAAATGTTTAATCGTTTAATTGTTGAATCGAAATTTCGTTTAACCGATTAACCGATTTCAAAAAATATCCCAAAACTTCAAAAGAGTTGTTGGGATTTTTTTTTATTATTCAGAAAAATTAGTTTCCATTTAGGGCATAAAAAATGGCAATAAAAAAATCCAATCATCGAAATGATTGGATTTTTTTGTGCCTTTTTTAAAAACAATTAGTTCTTAATAATTTTTTGAGAATAATCTAAATTTTCTCCTGAAATTCTAAGCACATATATTCCTGATTCAAGCATTTGTAAATCTAACGCTTTTTCAGAATTAAATATTTCATTTTTAGCAGCATAAACTTCTCTTCCATTCAAATCAGCAACTTGAATATTTACTTTACCGGTATATTGATTGATGTTGATATTAAATCTTCCGTTTGAAGGATTTGGATATATAGAAACTCCTTTTTTATTTGAAAAATCCTCGTTTGCCAAGGTTCCGTTGGTAAAAATTCCAGAGAAAATTCCTCTACCATAAGTGGCTGCATATACGGCATTATCATTTCGTAAATCTAAATCGGTAACTTTTACATTACTCATTCCATTAAAAGATTGGTTCCAAACCGGTGCGGTAGTATCAAATGAATTGGTGTACCAAACACCCAATTCAGTTCCGATAATAACTTCATTTAACTTTAATGGGTTTTGCAAAATGCATTTTACTGGAATATCAGGGAAATTTCCTTCTTTGTTTTGCCAAGTAACACCACGATCTGCACTGTACCAAATACTTACAACATTATAATTATGAAATGTAACAAATATATCATTTTCTGATTGTCCAAACTCAACATCTGATACACTTCCAACAAAATTAGGACTCGTAATATCCGTCCATAATACAGTTGTGGCAACAGTCGTATTTGCATTTGTAGATAGCAATACTTTTCCATTTCTAAAACCAGCTAATAAAGTGGTTGTGGCAGTAGTATATTTAGAAACTGTTAATGCAGTTGGCGAATTAGTTATAAGAGCATTTGTTATAGTTGCTTTTCCAACCGTTCCTGATTTTAAGTTTGTATATCTTCTAATTCCATAAACAGTAGCCGTTGTACCAGCAGCGGGAACAGTATAATCAGAAAACAAAATATCTTTATTTGAGTCTAAAGCCATTGGACATATAAAAGCACCGTTAGAGGTAGTTTCACTATTAATTGTCCTTGTTGTTCCCCCAGTCGCTCTGTAATTGATACTTTGATTATAAACATAATTAGTTATATAATAATTATCTGTTCCTTGATCAAATAAACAAAAAGCACCATCACCCCCTTGAATTTTTGTGCTACTATTAGCATTTGCAGAAACACCTGCAAAATATTGGGAACCATTATCTTGAGCTCCAGCAGTAAAATAATCGCCAGTTCCTATAGTTGTTGGTCCTACTCCAATACTGTAAAATTGAGTTACATTAAAACCTGTATTTCTTGAAGTAATAGAAGAACTAGTAGCTGCTGTGGATAAACTTCCGGCATAATAAATCCCTCCGTCCGTTCCAAAAAGAGCACTGTTTGGACTTCCTGGTTTAAATGTCATTGCATGTTGGTCAGAATGAACATTGGCGGTCCAATCTGAAATCGCTGTCCAACTTGAACATCCATTTGCAGACCTGTATAAATCTATTCCTCCAACATATACAATTTGATCATTCGTTGGATCAGCTTCTATCATTAAATCATAAAATGCTTGTGCACCTGTAAAACCATAAGTTGTTTCTCTAGTTTCATTACCAACAGGCAAAGCGGTAATAGTTGACGTTGCAAATCCATCGGTAGTTTTAATTATTTGAACCTCAACGGCATCGGTTGTAGTTGCTTGATTTAATTGAGATAAAACATATATAGTATTAGCATTTGTACCCGATGCTTCAATTTCCACTCTGGCTCCTCCACCATTTCCTGTTACGGTATATTTATCAACAAATGTAGCTCCATTATCAGAAGAACAAAATACTTTTCCTCCTCCGTCTGAATGTGAAAAACTTTCAGTTGTTGAAACCCAAATTTTATTATCTATTCCAATTTCTATATCATTTGGACAATGTTTGTTTCCATTTGTAGTTAGTGGAAGTGTTAACAAAGTCCAATTCGCACCACCATCAATTGATTTATAAACACCGTAAGAATCCGAACCCAAATACGTTGTAGCGTTTGATGATC
Source organism: Bacteroidota bacterium (assembly GCA_947466955.1). Taxonomy (GTDB): domain Bacteria; phylum Bacteroidota; class Bacteroidia; order Flavobacteriales; family Flavobacteriaceae; genus Flavobacterium. The sequence continues at coordinate 1,577 of CANIFM010000054.1, read as the reverse complement.
CATAATAGGAATCAGCCGCAGCAACAAAAATTTCAGAAGTTCCCGCATTATTTCTTATAGCAATTTTATTAATGAATTGAACTCCTGGAACAATATTACCAGAAAGAACACCAACAGCACTTGGATTTAGAGTTCCATTTACTGTAGTTCCCGCTGCTAAAGCTGCTTCTATTAAATTTCCATCTTCGCGAGAAATCATCACTGATGGAATTGTAATTGTTGCATCAGTTCCACCCATAGCTGCTGGTGGACCTGCTACATTATTCATAACTATTACTGCAATAGCTCCTGCAGCTTGAGCGTTGGCAACTTTTACAGAAAAATTGCAACTTCCTCTTCTCACTAAAGCTATTTTACCACTTATGGCACTTCCGTTTGTTAAGGCACTACATCCAAGAGAAGTTGGAACGGATACACCATCAGCAACTAAAACAATATTCCCCATAATTGCAGTTGTAATTGCAGGTCCAAAAGACGAATTAGGAAAACTTGGGTAATTACCGGCAAGTGCAATAGGGCTATTAATAGTAACATTTGCAGCTGATTGAAATGTAGTTGCTCCTGAAATACCCCCTAAAACTCGTGTCCAAGTTACTCCTCTATCAGTTGATTTCCATACTCCGTTTCCATTAGCATCGCCACCTGTATATGATTCTCCTGTTCCAACGTAAAAAATGTTAGTGTTGGTAGGATCCGATGTAATACAAGAAACATTTAGATTTTCCGAAATATTAACTCTTGTCCATGTTGAACTTGTACTTGAAATAGCAGTATTTTTCCATAAACCACCACTAATTCCACCTGCAAAAACAGTTTCATGTGTAGCATCATTTGGGTCAAACATTATTGCACGGGTTCTACCGCCTACATTTGTTGGGCCTCTTTCCACCCAACTGTTATCAACTGCATCACCAGGAACCCTACCAAAAGCTAGCATTCTTTGTCTTTCGCGATTTAAATTTTCTCTAACAACTTCTAAATTTTCGGGAGTTGGTCTTCCTAAAGTAGGACTCATAGTCAATTCCCACTCATTTTCATAATATTTATTTGGTGGAATTCCCTTTTCCATTCTTTCATCTTCAGATAACAGAAGAGTCTTCTTAAATGGACTATGTTCTTGAAAATAAGCTAATTTATTTCTTAATTCTTTAGTTTTTTTTTCTGGTTTTGAAGTTTTAGCTTTCTTAGAAACAACTTTGTTATCTTCTGTTTTGGAGACGCTTTTAGAACTTTGTTCTAACTTTTCTTGAGAAAATCCAGAGGCAATAAACACAAATGTGCAAATGGAAAAGAGGAGGGTTTTTTTCATTTTATTTTTTTTGTAATTTTTTTAGGTTGTAAATATAACACATACAATCAGGTGTTCCAAAAATTAATCTAAACCTTTACTTAATTTAACTTTTAGAAGCTGTAATTGTGTTGTACAATATATATGCGTTTCCATCTGTTAACAAGGAAATGAAGTGACAAATATGAAGCAATCTATCGTATAAATTTTCTTTCTCTACTTTGAATTTTTCAGGAAGCAATTGCAATACTAATTTATCAAAATTAGAAGCTTTGCCATCAAAATTATT